>NZ_JBHTLT010000039.1:0-96188 GCF_042679045.1 Sporosarcina contaminans
GCGTCTGTTCTGCGATTCCCATGTCCCTTGCCACTTGGGCCGCCGTTTTTCCTGTTTCCACAACTAACTTAGCTGCATCCATTTTAAATTCTTTATCATATTGTCGTTTCATCTTTTTCACTCCGCTCAATTGGATAAGTTTATTATAACTCTCCCAATTCAATGAGTCCTAAATTTAGACTATCATCAGCTTTATAAAAAGTGCATGAAGGATTGAAGGGGTATTTAGGCTGTTTGAAAATTGAAACTCAATATTTGTCTTCCCTCTATAAGATAAGAAGGAGAAGAAAGGGAGGCTATTGGTAAAAAGAAAATGATTATCAACGGGGGATAGCAATTTTTATCAAAAAAGTTTTTTATGGAAAGAAAAGTATTGCTCTATCATTAATTGTTTTAAGTATGTTAATAGTGGGGTGTTCTCAAGAGGAACAGAAAGATCAAAACATCGAGCTGATCGAATCGTTTTTAGAGTATGACTTGATTGCACCGAATGAAGAGGCGATACAAGCGAACGATGAGCTTTGGAAATGGTTGGAGATAAATGATGATGGGACGCCAAGTGAGGAATATGAATCGTTCTTAAAAGAAACGTATGGAACCTATTTAACGGAAAGCGGCTTGGAACATTTCAAGACAACAGGTCAGGTGTCACAGTTCCATCTCGCGGCTGAGGAACATGGCTACGAAACAGCCATAAAGAAAATAGAAATCAAACAAAACGAAGATACACCGACGAACTACAACTTCACTGCTACTGTTGAGTATGAAAAGGGCGGAGAAGAAAAGCTTGAAGGAGAAATCAAAGGAATTGCGATTGTCCGCCCAGAAGGGATTGCAAAAATAACGTACCAAGGTGACAAGGAATTTTTAACAAAGCTATTGAAGAATGAATAAGAGCATAATTGACGGCGCGATGTGGTCGCACAATGAATCGTTGTGCAAAACATCTTGCCGTTTTTTGTGGTAACGATGATGATTTTTTCCTGTATACTCGAGTAGAAGGGTTGGAATATGAACCTATTAACAGGGGGAGGTCACTATGTTTATAGGAACAATATTTTTAAATGTCATCATACCAATATTAATTCTGATTATGATCGGAGCAGTATTGCAAAGAAAGTTTTCATTTAACTTACGGGCGATTTCGAATTTGATTACATATTGTCTTATGCCAGCTGCTGTTTTTATCAATCTTTATGAGACAGAAATTGACGTCCAAGTCCTTTTGGAAATCATCGGATATTTAATTGTCTTCAGCCTATTATTAATTGCTGTAACCATTTTATTGGGAAAGCTGCTCAAGTTAGACAAAGGGGAATCAGCAATCTTTAAAAACAGCATTTCGCTTATCAATTCAGGGAACTACGGCATCCCGGTGAGTCAACTGCTGTTTCAGGCAAATCCTTTAGGCATATCCATCCAAATTATAGTGATGGTATTCCAAAATATTTTAACGTATACATATGGGTTATATAATTTAATTTCCGCGACGAAGTCGGGACTGGAAATATTGAAATCTCTGTTAAAAATGCCGATTATACACGCCATGCTGCTTGGTGCCTTGTTGAATTGGCTGCATGTACCGATTCCAGGTCCAATCTATGCGCCAATAAGCCATCTTTCTGATGCTTTCTTGGCAATTGCACTCATTTTATTGGGCGCACAGCTCGCGCAAATAGAACTTCAAACGATTGTGAACCGAACGATTATTTTAAGTAGTGTCGGAAGGTTAATCATTGGTCCTGCCGTTTCGTTACTACTTATTTTCCTATTTGGGATCGATGGCGTTGTTGCTCAATCGTTGTTCATCGCAAGCTCCTTCCCGACATCAAGGAATAGTTCTACGCTAGCTTTGGAATATGATATATGCCCGGACTTGGCTGCGCAAACTGTTTTGTTTTCAACAATTCTAAGCGCAATTACGGTTACGTTTGTTGTCTACTTGTCTACAGTTTTATTTGTTTAAATGAATCATGATTATTGAAACGGTGATAGGTTAAACATATCACCGTTTTTCTATATCCAATTACAAAGAATGAGTGGGGTGAAAAGATGGCGTGTTCTGTTTTGACCTGCAATCCTTTTCAGCAGCTTGATTGGTCTGGGCGGAATTACGGAAATAATAGATAGGCATCATTCTATTTGTCATATATTACAAAGAATAACAGTTTATTAAATTTTTGAAAATGATAGAATAGAACAAAATATATAAAGTGGGTGATACAAATGACTATCGGAACGATTATCAAAACAGAGCGCCTTCGGAAAAATATGAAGCAGGAAACTTTGGCGAAAGAAATATGTTCGATTTCTCACTTGAGCAGAATTGAAAACGGGAAAATCGATCCAAGCAAGGAGTTATTGCGGAAGCTTTCGGAGAGACTCGGTGTGCCGATAGTTGATGATGAAAGTAAAAACGTGGAAATAGAGCATCTGCAAGAACGTCTCGAAACAATCATTAATTTACGGGATCAAAAAGGCGCAGCACAGCTAATGGAAGAGTTAAATATGTTGTTGCTTAAAGTGCCCGTTGAAGTGGCGTTACGAATTGACTTGGAGTTGATGCTCATAAGAGCGCAATCAGTCCTGCATAAGCAAGAAGAAAATATACTACAAGCGTTAGCCAAGTTCACTGAAACTGACTTAACACCAATCCAAGCATTCCGCGTTCAACAAATTAAAGGAATGGCTAGTTATGGAGTGGGTGAATTGAAAGTGTGTCTGGACTGTTTTTCAGAAGCACTAAACTTAATGGGGATTCTTCCGCTCTCTAATTTTGAACGAGCCGATTTTTATTATGTTTTATCGATTGCATTAATGGCTGATGGGCAGAAATTTGAGGCATTAGAAAAAGCAAAGGAAGCATTGAATTTTTTTCAGTCAATAATGGTAGGCCGTAGAGTAGTGGAATGTTATCTGGTTAGTGGAGTTGCCTATAAACAGATCGGACAAATGGATCGTGCTCTTGAAACGTTTCAGCTAGCTGAAAAGGTGAGTCGCCAGTTTGATTTGCAAACTTTCCTTGGAGTGATTTATCAAAATATAGGGGCTGTATATTCGGCTATCAACCATACGGACTTGGCCATATCGCATTTCCTGCAGGCAATTACGTGCAAAAAGCAACCGGAGCAGCAAGTTTATTCCATGCTTTCTCTTCTAAATGAGCATGCCAAATTAGGGAATCGGAAAGATATTCGTCATTGGCTTGAAGAAGGATATCGCATCCTCCCTAAATTGAGTGCACCAATGCGCAAAAGATTTGAAACTCAATTTGATGTGTATCAAGCATTATATGAAGAAAATGATGAACGGATTGAAGTGTCCCTTTTAACTGCAGTTCGCTATTTTCAGAAAAGGAAGGATAAGAACCAGACAAAGCACTACTCTAAGAGATTAGCGGAGTTCTATGCATCTAAGCGTAAGTACAAAAAAGCAGTTGAGTATTATCGACAGATAGTTGAGTGAGGGGGTGGTGTATTGGGTTACTGGTAATCGTGTTTGTCTTATCGAATCAAATTGATATCAAAGCAAGTAATGAGGGTAACGAAGAGCTGCCAAGAATGTTAGAAGAAATTGAAGGCTCTGTATAAGCGTAATATTTTTCTCTCTTATGCTTGGTTTACGCTTGCGTAAAATATGTTTTATGGATGCGAATTTGTTCGATAAGGTTAAATAAAATGAGGATGACTTAGCAATTTATTTTTTGCTTAATTAATGGTTTTTACTACTAATTTTAGTTTTCGGGGGAGTTTGTCTGAAATTTGCGCAACTCACTACTGAAAATAAGTATTAATCAATAGTTTAATTGTTTGATTTGTGCAAAAAATAGTTATGGACAAACATGGTGGAATATGGAATGATTAAATTATAAGAATTGTCCGCCGATATTCTTAAATATGCTACAAGGAGCGTAAAAATAAAAAGAATATGGAACTACGGACAGATTAGTAAAGTTGGCGTTTCTTAGTTTGGTGATGGCAATTGCGATTTTTGCTCAAGGTAGTCAGGTATCGGTGGATTAAGGTGCGACAAACTTCCAACCGAATAGTGTCGAAGACTATCCACGAATGATTGCTCACGCAGTAGTTGATGTCGGTTTTGCTATGCCGTACAAATATTTTGAAACAAAATATTTAGGAGTTACGTACCGGGGATGTTTACAATTTGATTACTCCGTTGAACCAGGACTCAACAGATACTCTGGTACACTATACCGATATGACCTCCCTTACCCAATGCCTTCTACTAGGCAACTGATCGAGCAAACCGAGTAAGAATGTGCCCTTCCTTTAATATGCTAAGGGGAAGGGCTTTGCTATATTAATCTGTATGTTTTCAGAAACTGTACTGTCAGAACTGAACCTAATAATTGAGCAACGGCATGAACGCTGATGTGAGGGATGTAGCGTTAAGGGTTTATTGAAATTTGAAATGAAGAAGATTTGGCGGCAAAAGAAGCTTGTTTGGTTGTTATTGGTCGTGTTTTTAAGTATCGGGGGTATCTTTTTTCAGAACTTTTCCGAGCGGGAGTCCGTGAAAGAAAGAGCCTTGGAAACAATTCACCCGTACTCGGAGGAGGTTGACGCTCGGTACCATTTTTATAAAGGACTCGAATACGAAGATAAGATGAAGCGATGCGGAAGCAACAAGAGCACATTGTTGAATTAGGAACAATCTTCTTTCGTTGGAAAGGGGCCATCCAAAACGGGGGATGGAGTGAAATTCCAGTCATTGAACAAGATTTCGTGGAGGCTGTAGCGTTATTTGAACAGGCAGAAGGTGGATTTGGTTCGCTGTATGGGTTGGAACGGGAGAAATTCATACAGAAAAATAATTGGCTTCTTGGGCATGAGCTTCCTTATGTGGATGAAGAATACCCCCTTTCACCGGCTCTTGTAGCAAAGGAAAGTTCAACCCTTTTATTAAGTGTTGGCGGAATTTTGCTTCTCGTCCTTTTCTTTGGAAATGTTGTGACGTCTGAAAAAGAACAGCAGACTTGGTTGATGCTGAAAACACAGCCGATTGCCAGATGGAAGCGCATCTTGGCGAAGTATGTAGGGGTGCTCATTGTACTTTTTGCTTTTCTATTGATGGTTTTATCTGTCGGACTATTGATCCCTTATGCATTCGGTGAGCAGGCATGGAACTTCACTTATCCGCAACTTATCCAATATGGAGAGGAATTCACATTTATTTCAACAAGTGTGTTTTTGGCTCGGATTTTTTTGTTGTTTTTCTGTGTGGGCGCATTGGTTTTCAGTTTCGTCATGCTGTTGAGTACGCATTTCAGAAGCACATTTGCCGTTTTGGTGTTGACGGGGTTTGTTGGTGCTGTAGGTTATTCGGCAACGTTGGTGAATGAAGGAATGCAGGCGTTTTGGAATCCTTTTCATTTACTGAGCATGACGACGATTGTCTCTGAAACGGTGGATGGCTCGTTATTTTGGCTATATCCACTAGCGGCGGTCTGTTGGAGTGCGCTTTTGTTAGTGGCGGCTATGGTGTTGCCTGAAGGGGAGAGGGGATTATTCGGCGNCTTGTTTGAGTGGCGGAAGTTGAAGCGGCACGGGTTGTTGAGGCAGGCCGTTATTGTGGTGGTGCTTTTTGTCGTAATCGGTTTCTTTTTGCTTGGGCAGATTTCGCAGAAGAAAGAGGCTGAGTATATAAAGGCATTAGATGAAAAAATAGTGAGCTATAGAGATGTAGTAGTGCCAGAAGCGGAAACGTGGGTTGCATTATCTGAAGAGAAATTGAAAGAAGCCGAAGCTACAGGCGATGAGCTTACAATATTATTTTCCAAGGAGGATGTTAAGCGAGGAGAAGAAGTTCTGAATTTCTACCAAAACGTTCTATTGAATAATGAAATGGGCAAAAGATCTTACGAGCAGGGAAATTGGCAATCATTTTATGAATATCAACTTTTCAATAATATGGTGACGAGCGGGGAATTAGTCCCAGAAGGTATCCACTGGGAACTTGGGCCATACAGCTATGTCATATTCGAAGCGAGCAAAGCAGAGAAGGAATGGCTAATGAAACATGATGTCCAACCGATCATATCAGGTGATGAAATCCCGACGATTTATGAAATTTGGCCAGACAAGGAAAAGAAAAAGGCGCATGTTGAGCAAAATCGAAAGATCGATAACAGCGGACTGTTTTCACTTTATCTGTACTTTGATAACTATGTCTATTTCATTCCAATAGTGCCTTTGCTATTCGTGTTGGGTGCAGGATTTGCAGGTGAGAAAGGGAAGCGTCCTACGATTCAAACGCTGCAGACGCAGCCGGTTGCTATGCGGTCGGTTTTCTTTGGCAAAGTGACTACGGCGGTTTTAGTAGGGATTTCCGTGTTAGTTGGCATCTTTGCATTCGTCCTACTCGTCGGCACGCTGTTCAATCGCTTCGGTGACTGGTATTATCCGATCTTCCATTACAACAGCAAAAAGGTAGTGGAAGCTGAAGGCTACACGGGGATGAGGGCGTTTGAAGGCGGTTTTGATTTTATGCCGTTAGGTGAATATGTGCTGGGCGGAGTGGCGCTATCCATCTGCATCTTCCTGTTTTTGATTGCGATGGTACATGTAGCCGGGCTTTTCATGCCACGCGCATTTGTAGTATATAGCAGTGTCGCGTTAATCAGTGGAGTTGGGTATTTCTTGAGTGACGGACTAGGCGATTACGCGCAGTTTTCCCCGTTCACCTATTTGGATATCGGCCGAATCGTCAATGGGGAAGTATCGACAGTGCTGAATAATCCGGGTGTGTCGGTGTTGAATGGGTGTTTCGTGCTTCTAGGTGCGGCGGTTTTATTAGTTGGAGTTGGATATGGTGTGTTGATTTTGCGGTCTAGGGTTGGCACGAGAAAAGGGAATGAGGTGTTGGCGAAAACAATGTAAATGTATTGGGCCTCAATGGCTTTGATAGAAGCATCCAGAGCATCAAATAGCTTGCTAAAATCAATTTTGCCAATTAGTTTTTTTGCTTCAGTGAAGGTCTTTAATACTAATTTATGTTTTTTGGTAAATTCATCCAATACTTGCGCAACTCATAGATGAATCTGTATTAATCAATAACTTGATTGTTTGATTATATAAAAAATGCAATAGCAAAACATGGTGGAATATGGATTGGTTAGATTATCGGAATCATCGGCCTATATTCTTAAATATGCGAGAAGTGTAAAAATGAGAAGAAAAACGTTCATGTTTATTATAAGTCTCATTGCAGTGTTTTCGGTAACTGTAGGTGTTCAAAATCAGTTCGTTTTGGCGAGCGAAGGCCAGCAGGAGATTGAGCTTTATCAAAAGAGTAAGCAGGTAACTGAGGAACTTCGATTTGTGGTGATTCCACCGAGACTTTACTTTTATAGTAGTGATGACGGGTATGAAGGTTACTTAGGACTTGTAAGCTATTTTTTTGATCATGGTTCTTAATAGAGTGTATGTGAAGAAAGGGAAAATCAGTTGAAGCAACAACCTAAAAGAAGGTGTGGTTATATGGGTTTACTAAAATTTGAACTAAAAAAGATCTTTCGGCAGAAGAAGCTGATTTGGTTGCTGGTCGTTGTCCTGTTAGGTGTGGGTTTTGTCTTTAATCAGAACTTTTCTAAAAAGGAGGCTATGCAAGAAAGGTATTCGGAGGTGATCCGACCTTATTCTGAGGAGGTGGACGGCCTTTATAATTTCTATAAGGATGGCGAATTAAAGGATAGACTGGACGAAGAGATGAAGCAACAGCAAGTGCATGTTATTGAAATGGGAACGATCATCTTTCGCTGGAAAGGAATTGTTCACAGTGAAAAGTGGGATGAGATCCCTTCCATTGAACAGGAATTTTTGAAAAGCGTGGAAGCGTTTGAGGAAGTGGAGGGCGGGTTCAGTTCGCTGTATGGACTGGAAAGGGAGAAGGCCATCCAAAAGAACGAGTGGCTTCTTGCGCATGACCTTCCTTATGTGGACGACGAATTTCCCCTTGCGCCTGCACTTGTCCTTAAGCAAAGTACGGATATTCTTTTAAGCGCTGGAGCGATTGTGTTCTTAGTGCTGTTCTTTGGCAATGCACTGACAGCTGAAAAAGAGCAGCAGACGTGGCTTACCTTGAAAACGCAGCCGATTCCAAGAAGGCAGCGGATTTTAATGAAGTTTGCGGGGAAGCTCTTCGTCATACTTGTGTTTATTCTCTTGGTCGCCTGTATCGGTTTGCTCATTCCTTATCTGTTCGGTGAGCAAGCTTGGCGTTTTGATTATCCGCAGCTTGTCCAATCCGGAGAGGTGTTCTCATTCATCTCGACATCGGCTTATTTGGCTCGAAGCTTTGTGCTGTTTTTTGCCGCAGGTGCGTTGGTATTCAGTTTCATCATATTATTGAGCACGCAACTAAAAAGCTCTTTTTCAGTTTTGGTATTAACGGGATTCGTCGGATCGGTCGGATATTCGATGACGCTGATGAATGAAAGTTTGCATGTTTTCTGGAATCCTTTTTATGTATTGAACATCCCAGAAATCGTCGCTGAAACGGTGGGTGGCTCATTTTGGGTCTTTCCTGCCGGTGCCATTGTTTGGAGTGTTCTCATCCTGGCAATAGCCATCGCATTGCCGGAAGGCGAAAGGGGCTTGTTAGGCGCGTCAGATGTGAAAAAGCCCTTTAATAATGGGAAAACCCTACATGTATGGGGGGTGCGGAATAGCAGCCTGTTCGAATGGAGGAAGGTGAAGCGGCAAGGATTGTTGCGACAGTCCGCCGTTGTTCTGGTCCTATTTGCTATGATCGGTTTCTTTTTGCTTGGGCAGATTTCACAGAAGAAGGAAGTAGAGTATTTTGCAGGGGTCGATGAAAGCATAGCAATGTACAAAAATTTCATGCTCGATTCTGAGCAAAGGCTTGCTTCGATTGATGAAGACCTGAAAGAGGCTGAGAAGTCAGGAGACGAAGCATTGATTAGGTATTACAAGGAGGATGCGCCGAAACAGTGGCAAATGATGATGGCGTATTACGGCGACATCCTTGCCAATTATGAAATGGGTAAACAAGCATATGAGAAAGGTGATTGGCAATCCTTTTACCGATATCAGTTATTTAACAACAGGGAGGAAAACGGGGAATTTCATAATGAATATATGAGCTGGAGAATTGGACCACGCAGCTATGTCTTGCTGGAAGCAAGCAAGGCTGAGAAGGAATGGTTGATGAAGCATAATGTTCAACCGATCATTTCCGGTGATGAAATCCCGACGATGTATGAGAGCTGGCCGGACAAGGAAATGAAAAAATGGCATATTGAGAAGAATCGCAAGGTCGATAACAGCGGTCTGTTTTCGCTCCATTTCTACTTTGACAACTATGTCTATTTCATCCCGGTGCTGTTGTTGCTCGTTGTCACAGGTGCAGGATTTGCGGGAGAGAAAGGGAAGCGTCCAACAATCCAAACGTTGCAGACACAGCCGGTTATGATGCGGTCAATTTTCTTCGGGAAAGTGATTACGGGGGTCTTGGTGGGCGTTTCCGGCTTAGTTGGCATCTTTGCATTCGTTCTACTCGTCAGCACATTATTCAATCGCTTCGGAGACTGGTATTATCCGATCTTTCATTACAACAGTAAAAAGGTGGTGGAGGCTGAAGGATATACGGGAATGAGGGCACTTGAGGGCGGCTTTGATTTCATGCCGTTAGGTGACTATGTGTTGAGCGGAGTGGCGCTAACCGTTTGCATTTTCCTGTTTTTGATTGCCCTTGTGCATCTGTTAGGGATTTTCATTCCACGGGCGTTCGTTGTATATGGCTTTGCGGGGTTAATTTGCGGATTTGGTTATATTCTAAGCGACAAGTTAGGCGATTACGCGCAGTTTTCCCCGTTCACCTATTTAGATATCGGCCGGATCATCAATGGGGAAGTGTCAACGGTATTGAATAATCCAGGTGTGTCGGTGTTGAATGGGTGTTTGATGCTTGTAGGTGTATCGGTATTATTGGTTGGTGTTGGTTATGGAGTGTTGCATTTGCGGTCAAGGTATAGGGTGCGAAAAAAGAAAGAAATATTGGCTACGCTCTAAACAGAACAGACCTTTTTAGCTTGTATTGGAAAAGCCGAAACTTATTATCATAAGGCAACCATTTCCCGAATGAGCTGGGAAGGGCTGCCTTTTTGAATGCACTTTTTTGGTGTTTACATTACATCGTTTGTATAAAATGAATGAATTTGAGCGTAACCAACACTTATCCATTCTATCCTTGATCGTGGAAAAAGTAGCAAGCTTACATATGCCCAAAAACTTATTAAGCGTTGCTAAGTAATTTTAAGTTATAGACACTTTTACTTTCGGTAAAGGCAATTGATACAATCGGCTTCGAATATGGAATTTCTACATACATTTCAAAAGAGCTTATTTACAGTCGGCGATTCTTGACTATAAAGAGTCATCATTTTCATTTGATCTAAAAAATAGCCTTTACTGTACCCTTTTTTGATAAAAAACGTTTAGAATCAAAAATACTATCCCCGCCCCACCACGGAAACAAGCTTTCGATGACGAACGGATTGATACCAATGCTTGAATAAGATAAAAATCAACAATAGATCAACAGCATCGCCGCCATAATACATTAGCATGGCACCGATCCTTGCCTGTTCCTCCGGGACGCCCGCTGGTGGATATGCATAGATGAATTTTGACAGAATCCCATGACCGGCAAGCGCAATAATGAAGACAATCGTCCTGTATTTATAACTGAAACGATTGGAGACTGGATCGATATAAACCAAAGAGATTGTGAATAAATAGCCGGATAGGAAAACATGTATGTGAATGATGATGTGGAGATAGATGTTTGCATGCATCGCTGTATATAAATCGGTCGTATAAAGAAGCCATAACCCACCGATGTTTAAAAGGGAAGCGACAATCGGGTGGGTGTAGAATCCAACAAACGAACTTTGCAGCAATCTGCTAAGCTTCCTTGCTAAATGTACGTTGAGTGTGCGCAATACTAGTGTCATAGGTGCAGCGATTGCAATGAGAAGCGGAGCGAGCATGCCTAACAGTAAATGTCCTGCCATATGGGCTGTGAAATCGGAATGAGATAGGCGTGAGAGTGGGCCAACAATTGCCATCGCAGCAACGAGCACACCTGCTATAAATGAAATTGACCGGAGCATAGGCCATTTTCGAAGTCGTCTCCTTCTGTTTGTAATGACTACAGCCCCGATGTATAGCCCAATTGCAAGCAGAGCTGAACTACCAAAAAGCAGATCAGTCAATAGAAAATGAGCATCATGCATTAGCAAACGCTCCTCTCCCTTCACGCTGGTCACGTCTCGCATTAACAACCAAACCAATACCGACCAATATCATGACCGCTGCAGAAATATTCCACACTAGATCATACGGTAAAAGATCGACATTGTATCGAATTTGGTGGATGCGCATGATCTTATGCTGGACTGTTCCATCATAAAGCTGAAAAGCTCCGGCACCTAACAATTTTCCTCCCCACCACATCTTATGCCACAATGCGTTTCGCCTTCGTAGGTCGGCAACTAAGAATAACGCTCCAACAGTTGCAAAATAGCTGAATGCATGAAACAGGCCATCTGAAATGAGACCTACGGCGACAGTCGATTTATCATAAAACTTATGCCAGTGTAAAAGTTGATGAAATAATGCCTCATCGAGAAATGCAACAAAGCCTAATCCGAACAAAATACCTGACCAAAGGTTTCGACGCGCAAATGTCCCCCTGTTATTTGAATGTGCTTGCGTATTATGTATCGTCGTCAAACAGTTCCCCTCCAATGTAGATGTTATACAAAGTATAGCCGTACGGAAGGAGTGGTAATCTGCTACTTTCGATTGTATGTCTTTCTCTTCTATTGAGAATGCTGTATAGCGAATTAATCTAAAGGAGGAGAAAGTATGTTGAAATTAGAGACTGGGCTGGAGGGCCAAACTGCTTCATTCGGTGTTGTGAGCGATTGCATCCGGGAATTAGGTTATCATATGGGTGGAAACTGGGATTATGATCAAGGGTGCTTCGATCACATTTTATGTCGGGAAGGTGGAGAAACAATCTATATCCGAATTCCTTTTGTCGTAACTGAAGGTATGCTTGATCATTATGAAGCTTCCATCAAATTTGGTACACCGTATATTATCAAGCATGTTGTTCATATTGGCCTTGACCGTGATGAAAGTTCACTATTGGATGCAACCGGATTCAGTCAATTTCAGCAACCGATTGATCAGGATGGCAAAATTATTGATAAAAACAGATGGATCCATGCAGGAGAAGTCGCTGTGAAAGAATTGATGGATTGTATGTATGCACAACACTTATTAAAATCGAGTTGAATTGAATCAAAAATCCACCTTAACAGCGGATGGTAAGGTGGATTTTTAATTTGTGAAATAAATAAAATTTTTAAACAAATTATGTTGTAACTATAGTAGAATGGAGATAATTGGATTTTATGAAACGATAGGGGGAGTTGTAAACATGATTTTATCCGTAACAGATGTGTACAAATCATATGGCAAGGAACAGGTGTTGAAGGGAATTACGTTTGAGATCGAGGAGCCTCAGATCATTGCGCTTGTTGGGCCGAATGGGTCAGGGAAGTCAACTTTGCTCAATATCATTACGAATTTGTTGCCTGCGGATAAAGGGAAAGTAACGGTTCTTGGGAAGAACAACCATGACCCGAATATTTTTCGGGAAATTTCATTTATGCAGGATAATACGGTGCTATACGAATATTTGACAGGGTACGATCATTTGCAGTTCATTTGCGATGTGCAAGGATTATCAAAGAAACAGTTGTTGAATACTGCAGACCGTATCGGTATTACGAGTTATTTGAATAAAAAGGTAAAAAATTACTCGCTCGGAATGAAACAGCATTTGCTGCTTGCAATGGCTGTCGTGAATAAGCCGAAGCTAATGATTTTGGATGAGCCGCTCAACGGTCTCGATCCGACAAGTGCGATTCGTGTGCGTGAGTTGCTCCTTGCGCTGCGCGATGAAGGAACGACAATCTTATTGTCTTCACATAATTTGGCAGAAATTGACCGGGTGACATCGTCAATCCTATTCCTGAAGAAAGGGAATTTAATAAAAGAAAATATGGCGGAGTTTGAGCAAGTGCGTTACCAAATTGCTGTAGATCAGACGGAAAAGGCTGTAAAGGCGCTTGCTGCAGCGGGTGTTCCTGTGGAACAAGTTGATAGACACTTGCATATTTACCGCCGCGATGTAGCTTTGGACCAGGTTTTGAAAATATTAGAGCATGAGAAAATTGTCATTGACGATATTGAAAAGAAAGTGTTCGGAACAGAGGAACGCTACCGTAAGATTTTTACAGAGGCAAAGGCCGATGAGCTTGTTGAAGTTTGAGCTGAAGAGCACCTTCAGATGAGCGCAATGAAAACTGATCGACTATACTCGGAACTTATGCCGTTGGACCGGGAAACCGATTAACGAAAGAGCAGAAAAAGCAATTTGACAGCCTGAACAATATGGCAACAGTGATCTTTCATTGGCAGAGCACAATTTATGGAAAGCGTTGGAACAATCCAGCGATTGGCATATATGCCGAATGCGTAATGTTGCTTGGATCAGGAGAGTTGCTAATAGCAATTGCTTATGCTGGATTGGGTTAGAGACTGAGGGCCGTGAAGAAAGGAAAGTCGGTTACAGCAATTCTATGAACGCTATAGGTGTGCATCATCAGCGGTTTATTAAAATTTGAAAAGAAATCTCGCGAAGAAAAAAGAAATTACCCATCCTTCAATTCGGCGCCCGTGTCGAATGGGTAATGTAAATCGATAATGCCTTAATTATTCTGACCACTCGGCTACAACCGAGTGGTTTATTAATTTAACCTTGAATGATTGATGATAGGAGCCTAGACTTTCTGAAGGGTTATCTTTTCGGTCTATAATCAAGCATTTGAAACATTTCATGCAATTCCTTTTCCGTTAAGTCGCGCCAATGGCCAATCGGCAAATTGCCAAGATGGATGTTCATGATCCGTGTGCGCTGAAGACGTCTTACATTGTAACCTAACGCTGAGCACATGCGGCGGATTTGGCGGTTTAACCCTTGTGTCAATGTAATGTTGAATTTTCGTGGACCTAATGGTTTCACTTTGCATGGTTTCGTTATCGTATCGAGAATTTCAACGCCAGATTCCATGTTTTGAACGAATTCTTTCGTAATGGGGCGGTCAACAGTAACAATGTATTCCTTTTCATGGCCATGCTCTTCCCGCAGAATTTCATTGACGATGTCGCCGTCGTTCGTAAGAAGCAGCAATCCGTCGGAGTCTTTGTCAAGCCGTCCAATATGGAAGATGCGCAGCGGATGGTTGACGAAATCGACGACATTGCCTTCGATATGGCGTTCCGTCGTGCTTGTAATGCCGACGGGCTTATTGAGTGCGATGTAGACAAGCTGTTCCTCGGTCTTTACGGGTTTACCGTCAACGCGAACTTCATCACCGTGTTCAACTTTACTGCCTAATTCCGCTAATTGTCCGTTGATTGTAACGCGGCCATCTTCGATCCACTTATCAGCGCCGCGTCGGGAGACGATGCCAGCTTCACTTAAAAATTTATTAATTCGCATTGAATGTCACCTTTTTCGGGATTTCTTTTCTTTATTGTACAGCTTGAAAGAAGGTTATACAAAAATGAGTGATTTCATATATTATCGAAAGGTTGACAATTGATCGAATCCATAGTAAGGTTGGTACAACTTTTTTGTTCGGATCGGGTAGAGGTGCCGGGAGCGGTACCGCCCAAGAACAGATGAGCTGAGTTAAGAAGAGCATAGCTGAGAAATTGTAGAGTAAGAATAGTAGCATCGGATAAGCGATGATAGAGAGTCAGTGGGTGGTGGAAACTGGTTCGCGACCGATGTGAATGGACTTATGAGAGCTGCCTTTTTAGGCGGACGTTTTTCCCGCGTTATGGGAAGCGTCTTTTCAGACGCGCCGAGTGGAAGCTGTTTTCGTGTGGCTTCAAATAGAGGTGGCAACGCGTGATCCCTATAAAATGGATCTTCGTCCTCTGCAACTGGACTTTACTGTCCTTTTGCAGAGGGCTTTTTTGTTGTGAGTGTGATCGATGGGATGCGTCCGTTCTACGTTTTGAAGCGTCGGGTTTACGTTGTGTTGCGGATGTTCTATGTTTTGATGCGTCATCTTTACGTTTTGCAGCTTACCCTGTATCGGGGACGTCTGAATAATTCGAAGGAAATCAAACGTCGCAGTAGATGCTTTTGACCAATTAACGCTTTTCTTGCGTGGGTGCTGTGAATTTATGGATTGTTGAATTGTTGTATGCGTTTTGGATTGATATTATGCGTGTTTGAAATGATTTATTCGTTGCTATCGTGACTTATGCGTTCACAATCCAATTTCTGCGCTGTCGGCATTATTTATGCGTCTGTATCCAAAATTATGCTTTTTCGAAGTAATTTATTCGTTTTCAAAGTATTTTATACGATACCGTGGTGTTCATGCGTTGGTGCGAAGGGTTTATGCTCTTTTATGGTTGCAAAGATGAGAAGAGGAGAGTGGTTTTATGGAACAGACGAGTTTGAGAGTTACGGTGAGGAAGCTTGAGGGGGATTCGTTGACGCCAATTTTGATTTTTAGGCGTCTTGTCGGCCATTCTCGTTTTCTATTGGAGAGTTCAGTGATGCATGAGGGGGCTGGGCGATATTCGTTTATTGGCGTGAACCCGGTGAAAGCGTATCGGGGAAGTGCCCGACGGCTTGAGGAATATGTGTTTGCGACGGGAAAGACGTATATTCATGAGGGAGAGCTTTTTTCTGTATTGAAACGGGTGATGCCACAAATTGCAGAGGTAGGAGATTACCCATTCATGGGCGGGGCTGTCGGATATATCGGGTATGGTGCTGCTCGTGTTAATTCTATTGGGCAAGAGCTTCCAGACGTGTATTTCAATGTGTATGATACGGTTATTATTTTTGACCATTTGTTACATGAGGTGATTGTCACACATGTTGAGATGGATGCGGAGCGGGGAAAGCCGGATTTAGATGCACTTTTGCGGATGATTACGGAGGGAGAGGCCGAAGAAGATGGCAAGGCGGAAGTTTCAGCTTACCACTGTGCCCTATCACAAGAGGCATTTGAAAAACGTGTTCTTCAGGCACAAGCATTTATTGAAAGAGGAATTGTAGAGCAAGTTGTTTTGTCGAGGAGGCTTGTCGCTGATTTTAAAGGAGATCCATTTGCACTTTACAGAAAATTGAGGAAGCGAAATCCTTCCCCATATATGTATTATATGGAATTTGACGGGCATACCGTGTTAGGTGCTTCTCCGGAAAGCCTTGTGCGAGTTACGAATGGTGTGGCAATAGCAAATCCAATAGCAGGTACACGTAGAAGAGGCCGTGATAAGGCGGAAGACGCGAAGTTAGAGACAGAATTACGGAATGATCCAAAAGAGCTGATGGAACACGAAATGTTAGTGAAGTTAAGCTGCATGGAGCTTCGCGAATTTTGTGAAATAGAGTCAATTCGTTTAAAGCGTGATATGGAAACGGTTCGATATGAGCATGTCATGCATCTCGTTTCAGAAGTGGAAGGAGCGCTACGGCCAAATATGCATGCATTGGACGCAATACGGGCTACGTTGCCCGCTGGAACAGTGACAGGGTCACCGAAAAAGGCAGCAATGAATATTATTTCGTCATTAGAGGACGAACCTCGTGGAGTTTACGGCGGTGCAATTGGATATATAGGGATGAATGGCAACATTGATTTTGCTTTGGCAATTCGAACGATGTGCGTAAAGGACGAAAAGGCTTATGTCCAGGCTGGAGCAGGGATTGTAAAGGATTCAGTACCTGCTTTGGAATTTAAAGAGACGGTAAACAAAGCACGTTCTTTATTAGAACTTTAAGAGAGAAAGATGAGAAGAGCAGAGGAGAGATGAGTGATGAAACAATTTATTGAAAAAATTAGGCAAGGCCATCATTTGTTGTATGAGGAGATGACTGAAGCTGCTCGTCAGATGTTTTCAGATGAAGCGGATCATCGGGAGATAGCAGAACTTCTTATTGCACTTTCGGAAAAAGGGGAGACGGCATATGAGGTTGCGGCTCTTTCATCTGTTATGAAGTCATACGCAGCGACATTGCAAGTGCCTGACGGTCGGTATATAGACAATTGCGGCACTGGAGGGGATGGCTCGGGTTCCTTCAACATTAGTACGACAGCTGCTTTTGTATTAGCTGGAGCAGGATTGAAGGTAGCTAAACATGGCAATCGAAAAATTTCGAGTGTTGCTGGCAGTCAAGACGTTTTAGATGCGCTTGGTATTCGTTCCACATTTACATCAGAGGAAATGATGGAATTGTTGGAGGAGGTAGGAATAACATTTTTATTTGCCCCAACTCTTCACCCAAAGATGGCGAATATTGGAGAAGCAAGAAAGCTTATCGGCAAACCGACCGTTTTCAATTTAGTTGGTCCTTTGACGAACCCTTTGCCATTGCAAGCGCAGTTCACTGGGATAAGCAGAAGGGATTTTATTATGGATTATGCATTAGTTTTGCGGATGATTGGTAGAGAGCGGGCGGTCGTTGTATCTGGTGCTGGAGGGATGGATGAGGCATCACTTGCTGGACAGAATGCTTTTGTATTAATTGATAGAGGAGATTTCATCCCTTTCTCACTGACTGCTGAGGATGTCGGTTTGCCCTATGCACCACTATCAGCCATTCGTGGTGGGAATGCAAAGGAAAATGCTGAAATCGTCCGATCGGTATTGCGTGGAGAACGAGGTCCTCGTTTTGATACTGTTGTATTCAATGCAGGAATTGCCTTATTTGCGGAAGGTGCAGCGGTTACGTTTCGGGAAGGCGTGGAAATGGCCATTGAAAGCATCTTATCAGGAAATGCAATGGAAAAGTTGGAGGCAGTTGTAGCATTCAGTGATCGGAAGGAAGCAGAGGTGGTAGTAAAATGACAATTTTAGAACGTATTTTGTTGTCGAAACGGCTTGAAGTGAAGCAAATGTTAATGAATGTGGAAAATGTTTCCCGTGAAACATTTGTCGAAAGACCGACTTTATTTGCTGCATTGAAAAACGCAGAACAACTACAAGTCATTTCTGAAATTAAACGAGCCTCTCCTTCGAAAGGAGAGATCGCTTTCGGCGTAGACCCATCCGTTCAAGCACAAATTTACGAAAAATCCGGGGCGGCTTGCATTTCTGTATTAACAGACGCACCTTTTTTCAAAGGCTCATTTGCAGATCTTTCAGCAGTAGCTAAAACGGTTCAAATTCCAATACTGTGCAAGGATTTCATCATTCATGAAGTGCAAATCGACAGGGCTAAGGCTGCAGGTGCTTCCGTTATTTTACTAATCGTTGCGGCATTGAATGCTGAGTCACTTTTACGGCTTTATAGATATGCAATGCGTCTCGGGCTTGAAGTGATCGTCGAAGTGCATGATAGAAATGAAATGGAGCAAGCGATTACTGTTGGCGCTCGAATAGTTGGTGTAAACAATCGGGATTTAAGGACATTTGAAGTGGATTTAAGGCGTACGGAAGAGATAGCAAGCCGTTTTCCGTTTGGCGATCAACATGTATTGATTAGCGAGAGCGGCATTTGGCATCCAGATGACGCGAGGCGTGTTGCCGCTTATGGGGCAGAGGCTGTTCTTGTAGGTGAATCGCTCATGCGAAGCGGTGATGCAGGAGAGGCAATTCGATCGCTGCAAGTTCGAAAGGTGGGTGCTCGTGTATGACGAAAGTAAAAATATGCGGGCTAATGGAGAAGGAGCACATTCGAGCGGCAGTGGATGCCGGAGTGGATGCAGTCGGCTTTGTATTTGCTCCGAGCAGACGGCGGGTGACGGTGGAGCAGGCACGGGAACTTGCCAGTGAGGTTCCTTCCCATGTGTTGAAAATTGGAGTCTTCGTAAATGCAACGCAGAAGGATTTGTTGCATGCATTTCGGGAAGTGCCACTCGATTACGTACAATATCATGGAGAGGAAACGGATGATTTTATTCAAAAGATTTCACTTCCTTCTATTAAAGTAGTATCAGTTCGAGGTGATGAAGAAATAAAAAAAACTACCTGTTTTAAATCGGATTATGTTTTATTTGATACACCTGGAATCGATTTTCGTGGTGGAAGCGGAAAAACGTTTGATTGGAGCGTTATTGAGGATATCCCTATAAAAAATCGCCTCATATTAGCGGGCGGGCTGCACACAGGGAATGTCCTGCAGGCAATCAGACAAGTGAATCCGTATATGGTGGATGTGTCGAGCGGAGTCGAAGTAAATCGAAGGAAGGATACAAATTTAATCCGGGAGTTCATCAAAACAGTAAAAGAACAGGAGAGATGAGTGATGGCAGTTGAGTTGAGCAAGGGGAGATACGGAAAGTTTGGTGGCCAATATGTGCCTGAAACGTTGATGTCAGCATTGATTGAGTTAGAGGAGGCTTATGAGGAAGCGACGAACGATACAGTTTTTCAAGATGAGCTTTCATATTATTTGAAGGATTATGTTGGACGGGAGAATCCATTGTATTTTGCAGAACGTCTAACGAAGATGATCGGCGGAGCGAAAATTTATTTGAAGCGAGAAGATTTGAATCATACAGGTGCACATAAGATTAACAATTCTATCGGTCAGGCTTTGCTTGCCGTACGGATGGGCAAAAAAAAGATTGTGGCAGAAACGGGAGCAGGCCAGCACGGGGTGGCGACTGCTACAGCTTGTGCTTTGTTCGGATTGGAATGTGTAATATTCATGGGAAAGGAAGACATTCGGAGGCAGGAGTTGAATGTGTTTCGGATGGAGTTATTAGGAGCGAAAGTTGTTTCGGTTGAAAAGGGATCCGGCACATTGAAAGATGCTGTAAACGAAGCTTTACGCTATTGGGTGGCCAATGTGGATGATACGCATTACATCTTAGGCTCGGCATTAGGGCCCCATCCGTTTCCGAAAATCGTCAGGGATTTTCAACGAATAATTGGCGCAGAAACAAGGCTTCAAATTTTGGAGAAAGAGGGACGGTTGCCTAATGCAGTTGTAGCCTGTATCGGTGGCGGAAGCAATGCGATTGGTATGTTCCACCCATTTCTTGAAGATGAACAGGTTGCTCTATACGGGGTGGAAGCAGCCGGAAGTGGAATTGAAAGCGGATTGCATGCAGCGGCAATTGCCGGAGGAAAAGAAGGAGTATTGCACGGTGCCTATATGTATGTTCTGCAAGATTCAGATGGAATGATAGAGGAAGCCCAGTCGATTTCTGCTGGCCTTGATTATCCTGCGGTTGGTCCCGAGCATTGCCATTTACATGAGATTGGAAGGGTTCACTATACATCCGTGACGGATGAAGGGGCGCTCTCCGGCTTACAATTGCTATCTAAGACAGAAGGAATTATCCCAGCGCTTGAAAGTGCGCATGCAGTACAGTTTGCTGCAGAATTGGCTGAGAAAATGAGCCACGATGAAATTGTTGTAATTTGTTTGTCGGGACGCGGGGATAAGGATGTTCAAACGGTTCGCGATGCATTGGGAGGTGTTGGGAAATGAAAACATTGGAACAAGAGATTAGGCGCTGTATTGAAGACGGAAAAAAAGCTTTTATCCCTTATATTATGGCCGGGGATGGAGGGTTGGATAGTTTACACGAAAAGATTCTTTTCTTGCAAGAGATCGGCGTAACGGCAATTGAAATTGGCATTCCTTTTTCAGATCCGGTAGCGGATGGAGAAGTGATTCAAAAGGCGGGAGAGCGTTCTATCGCTTTAGGAACAACGTTGCGAAAAGTGCTATATACCCTTTCTTCATTCAAAGAGGAAGTCCATGTTCCTGTTATTATCATGAGTTATTTAAACCCGATTCTCTCTATTGGTGCAACAGAGTTCGTTGAAATATGCCAAGCAAGTGGAGTAAGCGGTTTGATCGTTCCGGATTTACCGTTAGAGGAGTCGGCTTTATTAGCAGCAGTTCTTGAGGAGAAAGATATTGCGCTTATCCAATTGGTGTCGTTGACAAGCTCTACCGAGAGAATTAAACGGATCGCCGAGAATGCGGAAGGATTCATATACGCGGTTACGGTAAAGGGGATTACGGGAATCCGAAAAGGCTTTGATAGCGACCTATCCAGTTATTTAGAGCGGATTAAGCAAAATAGTCCAGTCCCCGTATTGGCTGGCTTCGGAGTATCTTTCCCTGAACATATTGAGCAATTGAATCATTCAGCAGATGGTGTGATTGTCGGTAGTGCGATTGTGGATGCTTTCTATCGCGAAGACCGGAGGATGATTCAACAGTTAGTCAATGCATCCATTCAACGGTCCAACTATTGAAACTTTTTGCCTTCTCCGTTCGTACATATAAGAAAGGAGAGGTGCGGAATGAGAACAGATATGATTAGGCATGACGTTGAGACAACATATGAAAAAGTAAAGTCATTGGCAGGGTGGAGTGTCGATAAAAATGTCGTTTTAACGATTGCATCATATTATCTCACCGCTGAAAGGGAATTTGACGCAGCAGCGTTTAACAGGGCGATGGAAACATTAAAATCGCGGACCGGTTGGTTTTCTCCTATACGAGGGCAGCTCATGCCAGTGATTGCTGCTTTTTTAGCTCATTCCGATAGAAAAATCGATGAAGAGGTGGACCGTTTGTTTGAAAAGCAAAAGGTTTTGCGTGGAGAAGGATTTCGCAATACGATTCATTCCTTTTTGGCGGCTTTTCTTATGACGGATAATCCATCGGAATATACGGATGAAGCCCGCAAGGCGAAAATGCTATTCGATGCGATGAAAAAACAGCATTATTTTTTAACCTCAGATGACGATTATGCATATGCTGTACTGCTTAGCAAAAATGGTGAAAACCCTGAAAGGCATGCAGCCAATATGCGGAAATACTATGATGCTTTCCGGGAGAAACGTTATCGTTCAGGTAATGAGCTGCAGTGGCTGTCGCAAATTATGACTTATATCGATGTAGAATATAATGAACAGTATGTAGAAAGAGCGGATGAAATTTTTAAGCAGCTAAAGCGGGAAACGAAGGCGACGCAAGTACATTATCCAATGGTTGGATTTCTTGCCATTTTTCAAGTAGATAATGAAAAAATTGATGACATTGTACAATTAACAAAGCAGTTAGAGCATTCAAAGCCGTTCAAGTGGAATCGGGAAATGGCTTTGTCAGTGGCCATCGGTTATGTGCTCTATCATTTGACTGATGATAGTACGGGGCAAGTCAGTGTAAGTCTTGCTACATCTGTTGAAATGATCCTTCAAGCGCAACAAGCTGTTATGGCAGCTACAATGGCTGCATTTGTAGCATCTTCTACAACAAGTTCTACTAATAATTAATAAATAAAATGAAGGCGAACAGAAGTGCGAACCGGGAAATCGGTAAGCAGTTCTGTTTTTTTATTCGTTGATCAAACGAAAAATTCTTTACGTTTCTGTAAATTTGCAAACGCTTTCAAATCAACGTTTGTAATATGTTTGTCATATTAGAAATAAGTTAATATTAAGATATTCTAAAAAAACAGTATTGTCAGAGTTAAGGTTGTGTAGTATATTGATTTCAAGAACTTTAATCAAATTCTGAAAAGTGTTCGTTTAAAGAGAGATACATAAGGGGGAACGTTCAATTGAAAAACCCGGTTTTGGAGATCAAGGATCTACGCACCTCATTTAGTATTAAAGGAGACTATTATGCTGCGGTTGATGGAGTATCCTTGACAGTCTATGAAAATGAGGTAGTCGCTATTGTAGGGGAATCGGGTTGTGGTAAAAGTGCATTGGCTCTTTCCATCATGGGATTACACAACCTAAAAAACACTAAATTGGAGGGGCAGGTAAATTTTGGAGGGCAAAATTTATTAACACTTTCCCCTTCTAAACTTAACAAAGTGAGAGGGAAGGATATCGGAATGATTTTTCAAGATCCGATGACTGCGTTAAACCCTCTTGCGACGATTGGAAGGCAAATTGAAGAGCCAATGGATTATCATACGAAGCTGTCAGCAGCTGAAAAGAAGAGACGAACACTCGAATTGCTTAGAAGAGTCGGTATTAAAAACGAACAACGCGTCTATGGGCAATATCCGCATGAATTATCGGGAGGGATGAGGCAGCGTGTCGTCATCGCCATTGCGCTTTCTTGCGACCCGGTCTTGCTTTTAGCGGATGAGCCAACGACGGCCTTGGACGTCACGATCCAAGCACAAATTATGGATCTGATGAAAGAATTGCAAAATCAGATGAAGACTGGAATCATTCTGATCACACATGATTTAGGGGTTGTTGCTGAAATGGCGGATCGTGTTGTCGTCATGTATGCGGGTGAAGTAGTGGAAATTGCTGAGGTACAGGAATTATTCCAAAATCCGTTGCACCCTTATACAAGGTCCTTGCTAAATTCAATCCCTTCAAACTTAGAAGCAAAAGAAAAACTGCACGTTATTGACGGTATTGTCCCTTCAATTCAAAATCTTGATCGGACAGGATGCCGCTTTGCACCACGGATCAATTGGATTCCAGAACAAGATCATGAAGAACAACCGGAAATGCATGAGGCAGAACCGAACCATTTCGTTCGTTGCACATGCTACAAAACGTTCTATTTCCCTGAGGACAGAGTAGGAGAGAGAGAATATGTCACTACTGAAAGTTAATGATTTAAAAGTACATTATCCGATCCGTGGCGGTTTTTTTCGCAGGGTCGTCGACAGTGTAAGGGCGGTCGACGGAATCAGTTTCGAACTGCAACCTGGCGAGACGTATGGCCTTGTCGGTGAATCAGGATGCGGCAAAACAACTTCGGGGAGAGCGATTATCGGGCTGAATAAAGCAACCTCTGGTGAAATGCTATTTGAAGGCAAAGACCTTGCCAAAATGAGACGTGCGGAGCGGCGCAAATATACGAAAGATATTCAAATGATTTTCCAAGATCCATACTCTTCTTTAAATGGAAGAAAGAATGTCTTGAGTATTATTGCCGAACCACTGAGAAATTTTGAAAGACTATCAGCCAAAGAAGAGCTTATTAAAGTGCAAGAATTAGTTGAAAGGGTCGGACTAAGCCCTGAATCTATCTATAAATATCCGCATCAATTTTCCGGAGGGCAGCGTCAGCGTATCGGCATTGCTAGAGCGCTTGCGTTGAGGCCGAAACTGATCATCGCCGATGAACCGGTTTCAGCGCTTGACGTTTCTGTACAAGCTCAAGTACTGAACTTCATGCAAGAGATTCAAGAGGATTTTAATTTGACCTATCTATTCATCTCGCATGACTTAGGCATTATTCAACATATGTGCGATCGGATTGGCATTATGTATCGAGGACGTTTTGTAGAGGAAGGTACTGCGGATGAGATTTACAATAATCCACAGCATGTTTATACGAAAAGGTTGATCGCGGCAATCCCAGAAATGAATCCTGAAAAACGGTTTGAGAAGATGCATCTTCGTCAAGCGATCAATCAGGAATATCAAAAAGAATATAACACTTATTTCGATAAAGATGGACGGATGTTTGATTTGAAAAAGCTTTCAGACACACATTCCGTAGCCATGCAGTAAGGGGGAGAATGAGAAATGCTAAAATTCATTTTACGTAGGACGTTGCTCATGATTCCCCAGCTTATTCTTTTGAGCCTGATCATCTTCGTGCTTGCGAAGGCAATGCCTGGAGACGCAGTCACTGGGGCATTTATGGGAAATCCTGATGTTACTCCTGAGCGTATGGAAGAGATTAGAGAGAAATACGGGTTAAACGATCCATGGTATGTTCAATATGGACGATGGATTGGAAACGCGGTCACTGGGGATTTTGGCAAATCTTATACGCATAAACAACCGGTAACTACCGTTATTGCAGGAAGATTAGAAAACACAATTTTATTAAATTTCTTCGTTTTGATTGTAACTTACATTATTGCATTGCCGTTAGGTATCATAGCAGGGCGATGGACAGATTCATGGGCGGATAAGCTAATTGTTACTTATAACTATGTTTCATTTGCTACACCTTTGTTCGTTTTCGCTCTATTAATGCTATTTTGTTTTAGTTTTATATTGAACTGGTTCCCTTCAGGGGGAAGTGTTGATATTAAGATAGAAGCAGGAACTTGGGAATATATTGTAAGTAGGGCTAAACATTTATTTTTGCCTGTCATGTCAACTGCTTTACTTGCCACATATTCTACCATTCAATATTTGCGAAATGATATTATTGATCAAAAAGTAAAAGATTATGTAAAAACGGCAAGAGCTAAAGGAGTTCCAGAAGGTAAAGTTTATACACGCCATATTTTCAGAAATTCACTTTTGCCGATTGCTGCATTCTTAGGTCTTGAAATTACAGGATTGATTGGCGGTTCGATTTTTGTCGAATCGATCTATAGTTATCCAGGGCTTGGGCGACTTTTCTTAGATTCCATTTTATTGCGTGACTATCAGGTAGTTACCGCGATTGTCATGCTTTCGGGAATTGCGATAATTGTCGGTACGATGTTGTCTGATATTATTTTGAGCATCGTTGATCCGCGTATTCGCATTGAATGATAAAGATGGAAAGGAGAAAAGAACATGGCTACAAAAACTACTATTGATAGTAAACAGCTCATTGCCCAAGAAAAAAAGAATAACCCGTCCTTTGCCAAGACGGTCTGGAGAGAAATTATCCACGATAAAGTAGCATTAATTTCATTATGCATTTTAACTGTGATTTTGATTGTCGCCTATTCATCTCCATTATTTATCGACCAAGTGGAAATGAAAAGGGTCAACTTCTTTAATAACTGGAAACCGCCTTCCGCAGAGAACTGGTTAGGAACGGATGACGGTGGTCGGGATGTTTTCTCATTAATGTTATTAGGTACACGCAACTCATTTACAATCGGTCTGTTAGTAACTTTATTTGCTGGTTCCATCGGGCTCACATATGGATTGATCTCCGGTTACTTCGGTGGTGTTGTCGATAATATTATGATGCGTATTCTTGAGTTCTTGATGGTTTTACCAACTTTGATGATTGTCATAGTATTAGTTGTGATTATTCCAAACTATAATGTACTATCTTTTGTATTAATTATGAGTCTACTCTATTGGTTTGGTAAGGCAAGATTAGTTCGTTCAAGGGCTATACAAGAAAGAGAGCTTGATTATATTAATGCTTCAAGAACTTTAGGAACACCAAGTTGGAAGATCATGCTTTTTGAAATGTTTCCAAATATAAGTTCGTTGGTTATTGTAAATATGACACTTACATTAGCAGGAAATATCGGCTTGGAAACAGGGCTTACTTTCTTAGGTTTCGGTTTGCCGGATGGAACGCCATCTCTTGGAACACTCATTGGCTTCGCAAGAAATCCTGATTTGGTGCAAAATAAGTGGTGGGTTTGGTTACCTGCAGCATTACTAATTTTAGTAATGATGTTGTGTATAAATTATATCGGCCAAGCGGTAAAACGTGCGTCCGATGC
Organism: Sporosarcina contaminans; assembly: GCF_042679045.1. Lineage (NCBI taxonomy): Bacteria > Bacillati > Bacillota > Bacilli > Caryophanales > Caryophanaceae > Sporosarcina > Sporosarcina contaminans. Next base: position 26,522 of record NZ_JBHTLT010000039.1, read on the forward strand.
GAGGCAGAGATTAGCCTAAAAAATAAGGGGAGGTATTACAATGGCAAAGAAGCAGTTTATGCTACTAGCTAGTCTGTTGCTTGTTCTCAGCGTATTCTTGGCTGCATGCTCCGGCAAAGACAAAGAAGGCTCCGGAGAAAAAGAACCGGGCAAAGAACCGGAAAAAGAGCAAGAAGAAACAAAAGGGGAGGACGAAGAAGAGGCGGAAGAGTCGTCAACTAATATCGATTTTCCGTTAGAGGTTTCCAATAATGCGGAGCCTATCGAAGACGGAGAAATGACTGTTGGAATGGTGACGGATACTCCATTTGAAGGTACACTTAACCGTGTTTTCTATTCTGGTGTATATGATGCGGAGATTTTACAGTATTTCGATGAGAGACTACTTGCATCTGACGGTGACTATTTGATCACAAACGAAGGTGCTGCTGAATACAAACTTTCCGATGACAAGAAAACAATTACAATTAAAATCCGTGATGGGGTTAACTGGCATGACGGCGAGCCGGTAAAGGCAAGTGACCTTTTGTATGCTTACCAGTTGCTTGGACACCCTGATTATGTCGGTGAGAGATACACTTTCTTAATTCAAAACGTTGAAGGTATGCCTGAGTACCATGCAGGAGAAACTACTGAAATTTCCGGGATTACAGTTTCAGACGATGATAAAGAAATTACAATTACTTATACAGAGGCAACTCCTTCATTGATGTCTGGGATTTGGGCTTACCCAGTTCCACGACATTATGTAGGAGATATCATGACTGGTGAAACGACTATAGAAGAAATTGAATCCTCCGATAAGATCCGTATGAATCCAATTGGTTTCGGCCCTTACAAGGTTGCAAAAATTGTACCGGGTGAATCAGTTTTGTTCGAACGAAATGAAGATTATTGGAGAGGCAAGCCGGCTCTTAAGTCAATCGTTCTGAAAGTGGTAAGCACAGCTACAGTTCTTGAATCGCTTAAAAAAGGCGATGTAGATCTAGCTTCAATCCCAACAGATCAATATTTAAATGCGAAAGACATTGACAATATCGAGATTTTGGGTGCTATTGATTATGCTTACACATATATTGGATTTAAGCTTGGTAAGTGGGATGAGGAAAAGAAAGAAAATATTATGGATCCAAATTCAAAATTTGCTGACAAACGTGTACGTCAAGCAATGTGGTACGCAATGGATAACGAAACAATTGGTAAAGAACTATACCACGGTCTACGTTACCCAGCGACATCTCTGATTATTCCTGTATTTGAAAGCTTCCATGATGCAGATCTTGAAACGCCATCATATGATCCAGAAAAAGCAAAAGCTTTGTTAGATGAAGCAGGATTTGTTGATGTTGATGGTGATGGATTCCGTGAAGATCCAGATGGCAATGAATTCGTATTAAACTTCGCTTCAATGTCAGGTGGAGAAACAGCTCAACCGATTGCACAATACTACATGCAAAACTGGGCAGATGTTGGTATTAAAGTCCAACTTCTTGACGGCCGTTTACATGAATTTAACTCGTTCTATGATATGGTAAAAGCAGATGAACCTAAGATTGATATCTTCCAAGGTGCTTGGAGCGTTGCTTCCGACCCTGATCCATCAGGTATCTATGGCAGAACATCGGCGTTCAACTATTCACGTTTCACAAGCGAGAAGAACGACGAACTGTTAGCTGCAGGAACATCTGAAAAAGCATTTGATCCAGAGTACCGTAAAGATATTTACAAGCAATGGCAAGCATTAATGGCTGATGAGGTTCCGGTTGCACCTACTGTGTACCGTTACTACTTAACAGGTGTTAACAAGCGTGTTGTTAACTATTCAGAAGAACCAGGTTCAGAAAATGCACGTCCGTGGAAGTGGGCAGTTTCTGAGTAATGCTATCAGTATTATTGAATTAGATTGGAAAAATGTTTCATAACCACTGTCCTTAATTGGGCAGTGGTTTTATTATCATTGATACTCGTCTCAATTATGGCAGTTAACTGTATATTTATTAATTTCACATTGTAATATTCATAAAAATTTGATAGGATTGAAATTACCTACTAATCAATTAATAGAGTTATATTATGGGGGAGTGCGGTGTGAAAATTTACGTTTCCGTTGATATGGAAGGGATTACGGGGTTACCGGATTATACGTTTGTAGATTCATCGAGGCATAATTATGAGCGGGCGCGACGTATTATGACAGAGGAAGCGAATGCGATTGTTCGAGCGGCTATCGGACACGGGGCAAAAGAGGTGCTGATTAATGATAGCCATTCGAAGATGAACAACTTATTAGTTGAGGAATTGCATCCAGCTGCAGATTTAATAACGGGAGATTTGAAAGCGTTTTCTATGGTTCAAGCGCTCGATGATTCATTTAATGGGGCGATTTTTGCAGGGTATCATGCGCGAGCAGGCCAGTTTGGTGTGATGAGCCATTCGATGACGTTTGGCGTACGGACAATGTATATCAATGATGTAGAAATCGGGGAATTGGGGTTCAATGCGTATGTAGCGGGCTATTACGGTGTACCGGTCATAATGGTTGCGGGGGATGATTGTGCTTGTAAAGAAGCGGAAGAATTGATTCCCGGAATTGTAACTGCAGCTGTGAAGGAAACCATTTCTCGGTCGGCTGTGAAGACATTGCACCCTTCAAAGGCACACGCATTAATTGAAGAGAAAACTGCTGAGGCGATTGCAAAAAGGGATTCCATTCAACCTTTGTTGCCGCCGGAAAATCCGACTTTGCGAATTGAATTTACAAACTACGGTCAGGCAGAATGGGCAGCGCTGATGCCGGGTTGCAAAATAGAGCCCGGGACGACCATTGTAAAATTTGAAGCGAAAGACATCTTGGAGGCGTATCGAGCTATGCTCGTCATGGTGGAATTGGCAATGCAGACGAAATACTGTTAGGGGGAAAAGCGCTTGGCGATTTACATATTAAAACGATTCTTCATGATGATCGCGACAATCCTCATTATTGCGACATTGACTTTTTTCTTAATGCACGCAATACCAGGTTCTCCTTTTGACGAAGAGCGGACTTCCAATCCAACGATCCAAGCCAATTTGGAGAAGTTTTATAAATTGGATGAGCCAATGCATATTCAATATATTCATTATTTAAAATCAATCGTTACGTTTGATTTTGGCCCATCGATTAAAAAACCGAATGAATCAGTAAATACATTGCTTGCAAGAGGATTTCCGATTTCATTTGAGTTAGGAATGGTGACCATTTTGGTCGCGGTCATTTCCGGCATTGTATTAGGTACGTTAGCTGCTTTGCGCCATAATGGCATTCTTGATTATTCAGCTATGGCTTTCGCGGTCGTTGGAATATCGATTCCGAACTTTGTATTGGCAACTCTGTTAATCCAACAAATTGCTGTCAATTTGAAATGGCTGCCACCAGCAACTTGGAGTAGTCCACTCCATATGATTTTGCCTACATTGGCTTTGGCAACTGGCCCGACAGCGATTATCGCGCGTTTGACAAGGTCGAGCATGTTGGAAGTGCTCACTCAAGATTATATGAAGATGGCAAGGGCGAAAGGTTTATCGCCATTTCGGATTGTCGTCCGTCATGCATTGCGGAATGCTCTCATGCCGGTCGTGACAATTATGGGAACGATGCTTGCAGGTATCTTAACGGGTACATTCGTAATTGAAAGGATTTTTGCCATCCCAGGTATGGGGAAATATTTCGTTGAAAGCATCAATAACCGAGATTATCCAGTCATTATGGGATCGACAGTTTTTTATAGCGCATTTTTAGTATTTATGTTATTTCTCGTTGATATTGTGTATGGGTTCCTTGATCCACGCATTAAGCTTCATCGGAAGGAGGGGGATGCGTGATGGTAGCTCATCAGTCACCAACTCCTGTTCCAGATGAGTGGTTTAAGCCGAAGGAGAAAAGCAGGAAGCAAGCAGAAACGGTTGTCCGTCCATCGCTTTCTTATTGGAAAGACGCTTGGAGGAGGCTTCGGAAAAATAAATTGGCGATGAGCGGATTGGTATTTTTAATCATCTTGACGATGTTTGCCATTTTCGCACCAATCTTTTCACCTCATGATATAACGGTTACACAATATGCAAACCAAAATCAGCCGCCAAGCGCCAAACACTGGTTCGGTACGGATGAAAAAGGATGGGACGTCTTTACACGGACTTGGTACGGCGCGAGAGTTTCTTTATTTGTCGGGGTAGCGGCAGCCTTAATTGACTTTTTCATCGGTATTATTTATGGAGGCATTAGCGGCTATAAAGGTGGAAGAACAGATACGGTCATGATGAGAATCATCGAAATTCTTTATGGTCTTCCTCATTTGTTAGTAGTTATTTTATTGATGGTGTTAATGGGGCCAAGCTTGACGACAATTATCGTAGCATTGACGATTACCGGTTGGGTCGGAATGGCTCGTATTGTCAGGGGACAAGTATTGCAAATAAAAAACTATGAATTTGTAACGGCATCGAAGTCTTTCGGTGCAAAGACACCGAGGATTATTCGGAAGAATTTATTGCCGAATACGATGGGACCGATCATTGTCCAAATGACATTGACCGTTCCGAGTGCAATTTTTGCGGAAGCCTTTTTGAGTTTCTTAGGATTGGGTATTCAAGCTCCGGTAGCGAGCTGGGGTGTAATGGCAAATGATGCCATCCCTGTCATCTTATCGGGCCATTGGTGGCGTTTATTCTTCCCGGCATTTTTTATTTCCATGACGATGTTTGCATTCAACGTCCTCGGTGACGGTATGCAGGATGCACTTGATCCGAAACTGAGGGGGTGAATGAATTGAATGGACAAAATAGAACATCGAGGGATGAGGGGCAAGGCGGAACGGCAATAGCGACGAATCCGAGGTTAGCAAAGTCGAAAAAAAGGAGAAAAGTGTTTTCCGAAATAATTCTATCTGTTCAAGATTTGCACGTGTCGTTCAAGACGTTCGGTGGTGAAGTGCAGGCGCTGCGTGGCGTTTCATTTGATTTGTTTAAAGGGGAGACATTAGCTATTGTTGGGGAATCGGGATGTGGAAAAAGTGTCACTGCCAATACGATCATGGGATTACTCCCCCAACCAGCAGCTCGTATCCACAAAGGGAAAGTTCAATTTAAAGAGAGAGATTTAACGCGTCTTTCAAAATCGGAAATGCGGCAAGTGCAAGGCGTGGATATATCAATGATTTTCCAAGATCCGATGACCGCACTCAATCCGACTATAAAAATTGGAGAGCAATTGACGGAAGGGTTGCGTACACATAAAAAAATAAGCAAGACGGAAGCGAAAAAGAAAGCGATTGAATTGCTGAATTTTGTTGGGATTCCAAATCCCGAGGAGCGTATGAAACAATACCCGCACCAATTTTCTGGAGGGATGCGTCAGCGAATTGTTATTGCAATCGCGCTCATATGCGAGCCGGAGCTATTAATTGCAGATGAGCCGACGACAGCGTTGGACGTTACGATACAGGCACAAATCCTTGAATTATTTGAGGAAATTCAAGAAAGAACAGGTGTATCGATCATTTTGATAACTCATGATTTAGGTGTTGTCGCAAAAATTGCGGATCGAATTGCGGTCATGTATGCAGGGAAGGTCATTGAGATCGGAGAGAAGCGGGAAGTATTTTATTCTCCTCAACATCCTTATACAAAAGGGCTGCTCTCTTCGGTACCACGGCTTGATTTAAAAGAAGAGGAGCTGCAACCGATTGAAGGGACACCTCCAGATCTGTTTGCTCCACCTGTTGGCTGTCCATTTACTGCTAGATGCCCTTTCGCGATGGAAGTTTGCGAACGAGTCTACCCTGCGACGACAAGTCTGTCAATTACACATCAAGTGGATTGTTGGCTGCAAGACGAAAGAGCTAAGAAGCTTTTCGGAGCATATGTATAGAAGAGGAATGGGTTATTTGTAGGTTTGTCGCACGAAAGTGCTTTTCACAATAGCGGTTCAAAAAAGGGGGATTTTGAATTGAAAAAGTGGCTGATCTTTTTAGTTGTTGGAATGTTGGCGCTATTCTTGGCGGCATGTACGGCGAACAAAGATGCAGGGAAGGAGCCAGCAGACACGAATACTGACTCTGCAACGCCATCAGATGAGGAAAAAGATGATGAAGCTGCAGGAGAGGCAACATCTGGAGAAAAGATTTTGTACTTGAACAATGGAGAGGAACCGACTTCGTTTGACCCATCCATTGGATTTAACGCAGTTTCTTGGAGTCCATTGAACAATATTATGGAAGGCCTTACGCGCTTGGATGAAAATCATCAGGCTGTAGAAGCAACTGCAGAAAAAATTGATGTATCCGATGATGGTTTAACGTACACTTTTACAATCCGTGATAGCGCTAAATGGTCGAATGGCGATCCGGTCGTTGCAGGTGATTTCGTTTACGCATGGAAGCATATGTTAGATCCGGAAACAGCTTCTCCGGCAGCGTTTTTAGCATACTTTATCGAAGGAGCTGAGGCGTACAATAACGGTGAGGGATCTGCAGATGATATTGCAATTGAAGCGCCGGATGAAAAAACTTTTGTTGTGAAGCTCACTTCTCCAAACGAAGCGTTCTTGAACATCATTACGAATCCAAGCTTCTTCCCGATCAATGAGAAGGTCGCTTCAGCAGATCCGACTTGGCATACAAATGCAGCGACGTTTGTTGGCAATGGACCATTTAAGTTGACTGCTTGGGATCACGATGTCAGTTTCGAATTTGAGAAAAACGAACATTACTGGGATGCAGACGCTGTGAAATTGGATAAAGTCCATTGGGCAATGGTAAATGATACAACTACTGAATACCAAATGTATCAATCCGATGAGTTGGATGTTTCAGGAGTTCCGGCTGAGATTGCCGAACAATTGAAAGATAGTGATGAGCTGCGCGTAGATGATGAAGCAGGTTTGTATTTCTACCGCTTCAATACTTCGATGGAGCCTTTCACGAATAAGAAGATTCGCAGAGCGTTTGGTCTTGCGGTAAATCAAGAAGAGATTGTTGAATATGTAACGAAAAATGGAGAGAAACCTGCACATGGTTTTGTCACATATGGTTTCATAGGCCCTGATGGCAAGGAATTCCGTGACACGGTTGGAGATCTCGTTTCCTATAATCCCGATGAAGCGAAAAAGCTGTTAGAAGAAGGAATGAAAGAAGAAGGTTATACGGAACTTCCAAAAGTGACGATTACGTATTCTACAAGCGAATCGCACCAAAACATTGCAATAGCACTTCAATCAAAATTTAAAGAAGTGTTAGGTGTTGATGTGGAGTTGCAAAATGTAGAGGCAGGGGTATTCCTATCCGAACAGAAAGAGTTCAAATATCAAATGTCCCGTTCGTCCTTCTTGCATGACTATGCAGACCCTGTCAATGCGCTTGAGAGTTTCATAACTGACTCTTCTATGAACCGTACGACTTGGTCGAACGCGGAATACGATAAGTTAATTGCGGATATTAAAAATGAAACAGATGAAAACAAGCGTTGGGAATTGTTGCAAGAGGCAGACCGTCTACTTATGGAAGAAATGCCAGTGTTCCCACTATACTTTTACAACCAGACAACACTTGAAAAACCGGGTGTAACCGGTATTCTGCGTCATCCTGTCGGCTATGTCGATTTGAAATACGCTGATAAGAACTGATGAACAGTCGCGGTGTCCGTCATGGCGCCGCGATTTTTTCAGTTTTAGTCACCGATCGTTTGCAAGTTTGGAGGATTGGTACGGTGCCGACTTGGTACCTTTGATAGATTAACAGTTTCGCTAATAAGTGCTGGAAAGTGGATTTATATGCGTTGTTGAGTCGGTTTAAGCGTGGAGGGGGGAGTAGATAAGTTTTCTTATAAGTTTATGCGCTTGTTCGATGGAATAATGCGTTTTTAAGTTCAATTTTGCAATGCTATCTTGATTTATGCGGATTTTATTTATGCGTTTTAAGGAGATGGGGAGATGAAGATACGGCCAGAGAGGTTGCGAAGTGGAGATATGATTGGGATTGTGTCGCCTTCAAGCCCGCCCAATCAAGAGAGCCTTGAGCGATCTTTAACATTTTTGGAGGGCCTTGGACTGAAGTGGAAGTTCGGCGAGCATGTGAAGGATCAATATGGTTACTTGGCTGGAAAGGATGATGAACGCTTAGACGATTTGCATGCTATGTTTGCCGATCCAGAAGTGAAAGGTATTATTTGTGCGGGCGGTGGCTATGGCTCAGCACGATATACGGACAAACTTGATTTTGATTTAATTCGTGACAATCCGAAAATATTTTGGGGGTTTAGCGATATTACATTTTTGCATACGGCGATTGGACGCTATACAAATCTTATAACGTTTCATGGGCCAATGTTGGCATCCTGTGTCGGAAAGGAATCCTTTCACCCTTTATCCGCTAAAATGTTTGAGCAGTTGTTTGAGCCGATGGAGCTCCATTATGATGAACGCATTTCTCCGCTTGAATCGTTATCGGGCGGCGTGGTTACGGGGGAAATTGTCGGCGGCAATCTATCATTGCTTGCGAATACAATTGGAACAAGATACGAAGTGGAGACAAAAGGGAAATTGCTGTTCATTGAAGATGTCGGTGAAGAACCTTATCGTGTGGATGGTTTGTTGAATCAACTGCGGATGGCCGATAAATTGACGGATGCAGCAGGCATCATTATCGGTGATTTTTCGGATGCAGAGCCGAAGAAGCGGAAAGAGTCGTTGACATTGGATGAGGTGTTCGATCATTATGTAGGCCGATTAGGCAAGCCAGTTGTGAAAGGGTTTAAGATAGGCCATTGCGAACCGCATTTTGCCATTCCGTTAGGTGCGGAAGCTCGGTTAAATGCTGACGAACGTTCCTTGACATTGTTGCCGGGGGTGGAATGATGCGGATTCGGAAAGTTGAAACGATGCGCGTCTCAGTTCCGCTCATAAAACCTTTCAAGACGGCTTTACGAACCGTGACAACAGCATATTCCGTATTTGTAAAATTGACAGACGAAGATGGCAGAGTCGGGTGGGGAGAGGCGCCGCCGACTCATGTCATTACGGGTGATACGCTGGCAAGCATTGAATATGCGATTACCGAGGTAATTGGACCTCAGCTGATCGGAATTGATATTCGGGAGCGGGAATCATTGTTTCGTACATTGAAAAGGTCGATCGTCCGCAATACGAGTGCAAAGGCGGCTGTCGACATGGCCATTTATGATTTAATTGGCCAAGTGGCAGGCTTGCCACTGTATCAGTTCTTAGGTGGCAATCGACACGAATTGGAAACGGACTTTACAGTCAGTGTGAATGATCCGGTAGAAATGGCAGAGGATGCTGAGCGGTATGTCGCTCAAGGATTCGATGTGCTGAAGGTGAAAGTGGGAATTGGTGAGATTGCGGAAGACATTGGCCGCATCCGTGCAATTCGTAATAAAGTCGGCAAGGATGTAAAAATTCGGCTTGATGCCAATCAAGGATGGCATCCGAAAGAGGCTGTATTTGCGATTGGCAAGATGGAAGATGCAGGACTTGACATTGAATTGATTGAACAGCCAGTGTCCGCGGATGATCTCGAGGGGCTAAAGTATGTAACGGATCGGACATTAACGCCGATTATGGCTGATGAAAGTGTGTTTAGCCCGAAAGATGCGCTTCGACTTTTGGGAATGCGAGCGGCGGATTTGATGAACATTAAGTTGATGAAATCAGGTGGTATCCATGAAGCTTTGAAGATCAATGCTTTATCAGAAGCGAATGGTGTTGAATGCATGGTTGGCAGCATGATTGAGACAAAGTTGGGCATTACCGCAGCAGCTCATTTTGCAGCAAGCCAATCGAATGTGACACGTTTCGATTTTGATGCGCCACTTATGTTATCCAAAGATGTCGTGGTGGGCGGTATCCAATACGAAGGTAAATCAATCCGTTTCTCTCCTTTGCCAGGGCTTGGCCTTATAGGGAAGGAAATGGATCAGGCGTTGAAGGAGGCAAAGAAATGACGGAGCCATCAGTGAATATGTATGTATGTGCAGTTCCTGTAGCGACGATTTGGACATCGCCGGAATCACCGAGGAAAATTGATGCGGAAGGTATATCGAATCCGGTACATTTGTCGAAATGGCTTGAGAAGTTGGCGTATAAGGAACGTTTCGATTTATGCAATGGAAATAGAGTTCAGACACAGCTGTTGTATGGAGAGCCGATTATCGTCGATGAAGTGGCTGGTGATTGGGCGAAAGTGATTGCGGTTTGGCAAGCATCGAAAAAGGATGAACGGGGATATCCGGGATGGGTGCCACTCACACAGCTGAAAAGCGCAAAGCAATTGAAGGAAGCTGGGGGATTTGTAAGAGTTTCATCAGGTAAGGCGCAGCTTTGGAGTATGGATGGAGATCCGACAGTTATCATTCCATTCAACGCCATATTGCCTTTAACAGATGAAAGAAAGGAACATTTTATTGTTGAAACACCAGATGGGGAAGCGCTTATTCGCAAAGTGGATGTACAACGTGCCCCTTCTGTCCATCAGTTTGATAAAAAAACGGCCGCTGATGCGGTTTATGAAGGAATGAAATTTTTAGACCTGCCCTATTTCTGGGGCGGTATGTCATCGTACGGCTATGACTGTTCAGGCTTCACTTATAATATGCTAAAGGCTTGCGGGCATTGGATTCCCCGTGATGCTGGTGATCAAGCGAGGGGCGGGGAAGAGGTACCGTTGTCGCAGCCGGAGAAATGGGAAACAGGGGATTTGTTGTTCTTTGCAAATGATGAAGGGAAAGGAAATGTCCGGCATGTTGGGTTTTACTTTGGAAATGGTTTGCTTTTGCATTCCCCATCGACAGGCCAGTCCATTGAATTGCTGAAGTTGGCTGGATCCAAGTTGGAGCGTGAGCTTTGTGGCGTTCGTAGATACGGAACGGAGGGGAATTGATATGTCAGATAAAGTGATTTTATCCGTAAAGGATTTAAAAAGGCATTTTGAAGTCGGGCGGAAGCAGACATTGAAAGCTGTGGATGGGATCAGCTTTGATATTGTTCGTGGAGAGACGTTTGGTCTTGTTGGAGAGTCGGGTTGCGGGAAGTCGACTGCCGGTCGGACGATTTTAGGTTTGTATAATAAGACGGACGGCGATGTTTTGTATGAAGGGCAAAGCGTACATGATATGACAGATAAGGAACGTCAACGTTTTTTGAAGAAAGTGCAAATGATCTTTCAAGATCCTTATGCGTCTTTAAACCCACGGTCGACGGTTTACGAAATTATTGCTGAGCCAATGCAAATACACGGCATGTATAAGACAGCGGAGGAAATGCGTGCAAGGGTTAATGAATTATTAGAGGATGTCGGGTTAAATAGAGATCATGCGAACCGATATCCACACGAGTTTTCAGGAGGTCAGCGGCAACGGATCGGCATCGCACGTTCCTTAGCATTAGATCCGGATTTTATTATCGCTGATGAGCCGATTTCTGCTTTGGATGTGTCTGTACAAGCTCAGGTGGTGAAGCTTCTGCAACGTTTGCAACGTGAAAAGGGGCTGACATATTTATTCATAGCACATGATTTGTCGATGGTAAAATATATTTCCAATCGGATCGGCGTCATGTATTTGGGACATATGGTAGAACTTACTTCTAGTGCGCAGTTGTATGAGAAACCGCTACATCCTTATACGGAAGCGTTGTTGTCAGCAATCCCGATACCAGATCCGGACATTGAAGAATCACGTGAACGGATATTGTTGCAAGGTGAATTGCCAAGTCCTATTAATCCGCCTTCAGGCTGTGTGTTCAGGACCCGTTGTCCATACGCCATGCCGGTATGTGCGGAGTTGAAGCCGAATTGGTTGGAGAAGGAGAAGGGACATTTTGTCGCCTGCCATTTGCATGATGAGAAAGTGATGAAGCGGCAAGATGCTGTGAGGGAAACAGTAGGGTCGTCCTAAGGGGCGGCCTTTATTTATTGCGATTTTTCGTTTCAGCAACTCTTGAACTATAGTGAATAAATTGGTTAACCTCAGCAAATTAAAAGAAAGCTTCATTATATAGCCGATGGATATTTATTCATAGATAACTCGTTTATTGCAAAGAGGTTGCCAATGAATCTCAGATATCATATAATTACTTAGCAGCAAACCTCAACAACCCCACAACGACCTGCTCTTGCCGGGTCCCAATCAACGGACACCTGTCCATTACATGCATGTTCATGCAAAATGCTAAAATAATATAAAAGTGAATAGAACAGAAGCAGCTAGGGAAAAATAGCAAGGCCCTAACTTTATTTCGTATGCAATCAAATTTCCAAAAACAGCTTATAAAAGCAGAAGTTGTCTTGGTTCTTCTTTGTGTAGGAGAAAACGGGCGGTAACGATCATTTTTTTATTTCGATTAGTCCGAAGTCTTAAACAAATATAAAAGAGGTGGATGGAATTGAAGTTATCTCCGGTTGAGCAGGAGAAGTTAATGTTGCATGTGGCAGGTGAGCTTGCGCTAAAAAGAAAAGCGCGAGGCGTCAAGCTGAACTAGTGAGTGGACTTACGATTAAAATTGGAAATACGCCGATCGTTAAGGACAGTTCATTTTTTATTCGCAAAGGAAAGATCACGGCACTAATTGGTGAGAGTGGCAGTGGAAAAAGTATGACTGTGGCTGCTATTTTACGGCTATTGCCCCCTGCCGCTCGGGTTGAAGGGACGATTTTATTCGAAGGTAAAAATTTGCTCGAGGCTTCTCATACTGAAATAGTAGAGCTGCGAAGGCGCCGAGTTTTTACAATATTTCAAGACGCATCAAGCAGTTTTAAATTAGCTATAAGGATGGCTCGGCAGTTATATGCGTTTTCCGCTGGGCGGATTAATGATAATAACATTCAATTTAAGAAGAAAATGGGCAGGATTATGAATGACCTTCGTTTACCGCATGACGTATTGAATCAATATCCGCACGAGTTATCCGGAGGCATGCTTCAACGATGTATGATTGCCTGTGCATTATACGTTGAGCCGGATTTGTTGATTGCCGATGAACCGACTTCTGCTTTAGATATGGAGGTACGGGAAGACTTTCTAAAAGAGCTTCGCGTATTAAATGAAAAACATGGCACGACTGTGCTGCTAATTACTCATGATTTAGATATCGTTGCAAATGCAGCAAATGATATGGTCGTTATGCATAAAGGGAAAGTCGTAGAAACGGGCATTGTGAGTGAAGTATTGGAGCGGCCGGAAGATAGCTATACGAAGCGTTTATTGAATAGCAGGTTTTGACAATGGCTGTTATGGAAAAAAGTGAAAAGCGGAGGTGAGATGATGCTGCAAGTTGAGAGACTCTCAAAAAGTTATGGCCGTGGAAAACATAAAAAGGAAGTGCTTTGCAAAATATCTTTGAATGTAGCCGATGGGGAACTTGTCGGTATTGTTGGAGAGAGTGGTAGCGGAAAAAGTACATTGGCCCGCATTATTATGCAATTGGAGCATTGCGATGAAGGGGAGATTTTATTCCACGGAAAACGACCTGTCGATTTGTATTCGTATTATTCGAATTGCCAAATCGTTTTCCAGCATGCATCCTCCGCTTTGAATCCTTCTTGGACAGTGATGGAAATTTTGCGCGAACCGCTTCGATCTATGAAAGGGACTGACCGCGATGCATACATTTTCAAGATGTTGGACAAGGTTCAATTGAGCAAATCGCATGTTAGTCGACGCCCATCTGAATTAAGCGGAGGCGAACGGCAAAGGGTGAACGTATTAAGGTCAATTTTAGTGCAGCCTAAGTTGCTTATTTGAGATGAAATTGTATCAAATTTGGATCGGTTAATTCAAAAGGAGATTGTCGATATGATTCGCCAATTAAATGAGGATACGGGGATGGCAATCCTTTTCATTTCACATGATTTGCGGGTCGTGAATTATTTATGTGACCGAGTATATGTAATGAAGTCTGGACAAATTGTTGATGAAAGTAAAAAGCAGGAAGGGAAATTTTCTTTCACAGATCAGTACGCGAAAAAGTTATTTGCATGAAGTTAGATGTATACTAAAGGTGGAAAGAGAGGAAGATGACAATGAACGAATTACCAATGAGCCAATCGCGTACTATCCAAACGAAATTAGTATTGCCGCCGGATACAAACCATTTACAAACGATTTTCGGAGGACAAGTGCTTTCTTATATAGATGAAATTGCGGCAATTACTGCTATGAAGCACTCCCAAACAGCCGTCGTTACAGCATCAATCGACTCTGTTGATTTTTTATCCTCTGCAAGAGTAGGCGATGTTTTGGAACTTGAAGCGGTCGTCAGCTCTACGGGAAGAACGTCTATGGAAGTGTTCGTTACAGTGCGCTCGATGAATTTATTGACAGGAGAATCAAAACTAACGACTGAATCGTTTTTGACAATGGTTGCGATGGGCCCAGACAATAAGCCAACACCAGTTCCAGGTGTTTATCCTGAAACCGATGCCGAAAAGCGACTGTTTGAAACGGGCCCGGCACGGAGGGAGCATCGTAGCTTAAGAAGATCGATCAAGCACTGATATTTTGTTTCTGAAGGAGCTGTCCGATAATGTCGGATGGCTTTTTTCTGTGAAAACAAGGTTTGAATATGCGCGTTTTAAAGAAGTTTTCATGTGAGTTGGGAGAGGAGGCTCATGAATGTTTTATATGGACAAACTTTGTAGGTAATCTCCAATAGTGTATAAGTTAAACTTATTGAAATTGATAGAATTATCGTCATAGTACTTATGAGTCACTTCCGATACACTGAATATAGAAGGAGTGATGGACAGAATGGATTATCTTAAGGGGATCGACCATATTCAGATTGCAGCACCAGATAGTTCGGAGGAACAGGCAAGACATTTTTACGGGGAATTGTTAGGAATGAAAGAAATCCCAAAGCCAGAAAATCTAAAAGCAAGGGGCGGCTGCTGGTTCCAATGTGGGAATCAGGAAGTTCATATTGGAATTCAGAAAGGTTTCATGCCAGCAAAAAAAGCACATCCAGGATTTGTTGTTAGTTCACTTGCCGAGCTAAAGAACGACTTGGAGAAGGCAGGATACGAAATAGCAAATGAGGCGCCGATTTCAGGAAGAGAACGCTTTTTCACCTTCGACCCGTTTGGCAATCGGATTGAGTTTTTGGAATTTGACTGAAACGAGACTTAAACAATAGCAGTTCATATTTATAGTGTAAGCATTAATACAGCGGCAGACATGATGCGTGTCTTGCCGCTGTTATCTAAATGTAGCAGAAGTGCACAAGTTACGAAATGCAAACATCCTTAACTACTACAGCGGAATCCAAACACTGCTATTTTAAGGAAAGA
Organism: Sporosarcina contaminans; assembly: GCF_042679045.1. Lineage (NCBI taxonomy): Bacteria > Bacillati > Bacillota > Bacilli > Caryophanales > Caryophanaceae > Sporosarcina > Sporosarcina contaminans. Next base: position 41,854 of record NZ_JBHTLT010000039.1, read on the forward strand.
GATCAAAGATTATTAAGGTAGTTTTTCAAGCAACATCGTAAATCCTAAGCAGAGAGAAATCGATTATGACACAATAATATCTTGCTCCTGCTGATCCAATCTTTTCAGTTCTTCTAGCGCCTCGTCTTTTTTTCTCCTTAAGCGATCTTGTGTTTTTCGAACTTCTTGATGAACAGTGTTCAATTGGCTTTTTGCATCAGTAATGCGGGAATGCACTGTCCAGTCGGAGAAAATATTATCGAAAAAGATGTCCGTAAACGTAAAGAAATCATTTTGATTTACTTTGAAAGACTCCGAAGCTAGGCTTTGGACATCCATCAATTCCGTTTCGTAATGACGGAGTGCTCGCTGTGCACGGTGTACGAGGTCATCTGAGCTGTTCATTTCCGAATATTTTAGAGCCGAAACGATCAAACCTCCGCCTAAAAACGTATCCCACATCGACAATCCTTCTGCATTGCCTAACTTATCCAATGCGGCATCCAGCGTTCGCAATGCTTTTCCTCCAGCCTCATATGCTTCATCAATTTCACGAATCATCGAACGTACTCTTACCCGATCATCAGCAATTTGCTGCAACGTACGATTCGCTGCCGTATCGTGCTGGCGGATCCACGCTTCCTTTTCTTTTAAAAAATCGGCCCAATCCTCTTCGATATAGGCAAAGTCAGGTTGGTTCATCTTCTCTTTCAACCGCTCTGTTTCAGCCGTTAAATCGGCAACGGTTTTTTCAGCCTCATTATATTTAAGCTCCGCCTCTGTCACCTCATTGATTTCCCTCTCCATTTCGGCGTCCCATTTGCCCGTCCATTCCTTTAGTTTATTTGCAAATGAAAACTTACCTAACTTTACAACGTCTTGCTGTTCTTTTGATAGTTGGTTTTTCAGCTGGTCGCGGAGCTTGGTCGCTTCTAATAATTGCCTTTCTGCCCCTTCTAATCTTCTTTTAATCCGATTCCGTTCATTGCGAAGCATCGTCAATTCCATTTGTCGTTCATGAATATCCGTTCTCATTGCTCACACGCTCCTTTCCTTATTTACGGCTATAGGCAGCAAGTGGTTTCAGTTTTTTATACAGTGGATTTGAATGGGGCAATTGTGTATGGATAGGGCTGTGAAACCGTCGTATGGTGAAAGTCTTTTCCATGAGAAACGTGGTATCTAAGCATCAAATCATGAAGATATATCGCTTTACATTAATGCAAGTTACAGTGTATTATGTAACTAATACACCAGTACAGAAGGGGATAGACTGATGAAACAATGGAATGGACTGCTGTGGAAAGAATGGGTGCAGTGGCGGTTATCGTTGCTCATTATAATTGTGTTTATGGCTGCGGCACTAATAGGTTTGCCGTCTTTTGCAAGGTTGTTAGCGGTAGAAGAAGTTTCGGTGTTTGAGATAACGATGGTAATTTGCTTTATAGCGGCTGGGGCATGTATTTTAGTGCCTGTCATCCATTTTTTGATGATGTTTAACAAAGATATGAAAAGTCCCGATTTATGGCTACATTCAACTGCTTCGACTACTGAGCTCGTCGGGGCCAAAATGTTAATGGCTACTCTTTCGGGCGCTGCATGCATAGCCGTGCCTGTAATTGTCGTGGCATTTCGATATGTAACAGCAGTATCTCATCCAGTAGACATGTTTGATGAGCTGTTGTTCTTTGGAACTTTGTTAATTGCAATCATATTTCTTTCATCGATTCAGTTTATGGTTTATGGCTTTTTCTTTATTGTAATTGAACAAGTGCTGAAGCCTTTTGTAAAAGGGTTTTCTCTTGTTATCACATTGCTGTTATTTATCGTTTCAGTTAGGGTGTACGGTGAAATAACAAGTTCACCATTCTTCGAGAGATTTGTCCGGTTTGGCAAAATTGATTTGATGAAACTTAAAAATCCGCATATCGAATTAGAGTATGGTTATTTCGCTTTGAATGGAACAGTTTTATATGTAGGTGAAGTTATGTTTGCAATGCTTTTGACTATTGGCCTTTTCCTTGCTGGAATTGCTTTGTTTGAGAAGAGGGTGCGTCTATGACAACGTATAGAGGGTTGTTAAGCAAAGAATGGCAGCTTATGAAGTGGTCGTTTGTTGGCTATCTATTGACGAATTTGGTAATTAGTGTGTTCAGTTTGGCGCCATCAGTTGTAGGTTCGGTTGGGAATATTCGGTTAGAGATGAGCAGTCTTGTCAATATGTGGTTGATTTTACATATGTTTTTTTTCACAGCCCTATTCCTACAAAGCCTTCATAAAGATATTGAGCAGCCTGATATTTGGTTTCACTCGCCAGCTTCGATCTGGGAGCTTCTTGGCGTTAAAGTTGTTATGGCATTTGTGCTGAACAGTTCATCGCTTCTCATTTGTCTCTTGTCGGCAGGAGTTGCGTACGTGACAGGAGCCTCTGAAGTAAAGCTTAATTTGTTTGGACTTCCAGGAGCAACGCATATTTTTATTACATTTTTCATGTCAAGCTGTTTGATCATGTCATTCAGTCTGTTCATTTGGGTAATCTACAAAATTACAGCATATAAGATTAGCCATCTTGCAATTTTGGTCGTCATGCCCCTAATTTTTGCCGGATCGGTTGTGTGGGGAATTCTTTCGGCTATTAATGATACGAAGAGCATTCTATTTAGTTCTTTTATGTATATCACTATTTCAATTGTATTATTTGCAGGCGGGGCAACCTTGCTTGAAAAGAAAGTGAGGTACTGACGATGAGCATAGATTTTCTACCGGATAAGCCAATATACCAGCAGCTCATCGACCGGATTTTAGGAGATATTATGCGTGGCACGATAGCGGCTGGGGAGAAGTTGCCTTCAGTCCGTGAATATGCAGTGGAAGTAGGCGTGAATGCCAATACGATGCAGCGCGTATATAAGGAGTTGGAGCAAATGGAGATCACTGAAACGAAGAGGGGGCAAGGATCGTTCGTTACGGAGGATCAAGATAAGATTGCGGCGCTTCGAGATGAAATGAAGGAGCAGTTAGTGACAAACTTTCTTCAAAACGTGGCCGCTTTCGGCTTTACAACTGATGAAATAGTAAAGTGTCTGCAAGAGAGGGGGGGACAGAATGATTGAGTTAAAGCATATTGGAAAGAAATATGGGAGTAAAAAAGCGTTGGAAAATGTAACATTGTCCATTCCGAGAGGAAAAGTGATTGGACTAGTCGGAGAAAATGGGAGCGGAAAATCGACAATGCTGAAAATAATGGCTGGTCTTGTGTCGGTGAATGCTGGAAGTGTGACTTTTGATGGGAAACCAATTACACGGAGGGTTGCTTCGCGAATTGCATATATGTCCGATACGGATTCCTTTTACCTGTATTTCACAGTGCAACAACTGATTGATTACTATGCTTCGCAATTTGAAGATTTCGATGTTATTAAAGCGAAGGAAATTATTCAGTTTTTGAATGTTGATCTTCATTCAAAAATGAAAAACTTGTCAAAAGGAAACCGGGGAAGGGTGAAAATTGCTGTGACGCTTGCGAGGGAAGCGGATGCTTATTTGCTTGATGAACCTTTTTCTGGGCTTGACCCAATGGTGCGCGATGACATTGCGAAAGGACTTATCCGATTCACAGACCCAGAGCGCCAGACAGTCATTATGTCAACACATGAGATCCGGGAAGTAGAGCCTCTGTTGGATGAAATGATCATTATGCAAGGCGGATCGGTGCTTGCGCATAGAGCGGTAGATGAAATTAGAGATTTATATGGAGTGGATGCGACGAGTTATATGGTGTCGCTATTCCGGGATCAGCACCCAAAAAGGGAGATGGAAAAATGAAGCCAGTAGTAGAATTGAAAAACTTATCGAAGACCATTGGCAAGAAGAAAATTATTGATGACTTGAATCTGTCTTTGTATCCTGGGCAAATTACAGGGTTTTTAGGTCCAAATGGTGCAGGTAAAACCACGACGATCCGAATGATGGTAGGCTTGATGAAGCAATCAGGCGGTGATGTCATTATTGATGGTGTTTCTTTGAGGGATAATTTTGAGGAGGGTCTGTCGAAGGTTGGCGTTATCGTTGAGAATCCAGAGATGTATAAGTTTATGTCGGGATATAAAAATTTGTTGCATTTTTCGCGGATGCATAAAGGTATAACGAAGGAGCGGATTGACGATGTCGTCCGGCAAGTCGGGTTGCAAAATCGGATTCATGAGAAAGTCGGTACGTACTCATTAGGGATGCGCCAACGATTAGGGTTGGCTCAAGCTTTATTGCACAGACCGAAGTTTTTGATTTTGGATGAACCGACGAATGGACTTGACCCCGCAGGCATCCGAGAATTCCGTAACTACTTGCGTCGGATTGCAGAAAATGAAGGAGTATCCGTTTTCGTCTCAAGCCATATGCTTTCTGAAATTGAATTGATGTGCGATCGGATTGCGGTCATTCAAAATGGAAAATTGATCGGCATCCGCGAAATGTCGGACGCAGAGCAATCGTTTTATTATATAGAAGCTACGCCGAAAGAGCAGGTGCAACAGATTCTTGTGAATGAAGGATTTGCAGTTTCACCATTGAAAGAGGGCTATTTAGTTCAGGCGCAACAACAGCAAATCCCAGGCGTCGTGCAGTCATTGATTGCAGAGGGGCTTCAAGTGTATGCCGTTCAGCCGCAACGGAAAACATTGGAAGATGAGTTTTTGGAAATGACAGGAGGTGGCCAAATTGCTCAATCTCATACAAAATGAATGGATGAAGCTATGGAACAAAAAAGGAACTTGGGTGATGGTCGGACTTATGATCATATTTACTTCAGGGATGTTGTTCCTCATGAAGTGGATTGATACACAAAGAAATAATTGGGAAGCCCAGCCAGGTGATGCGTCTATAAGCGTGCAAGTGGACGTAGATGACAGCGGTTGGAAGGAATCAGCAGAATCTGATTTGGCTTATACACAAGCCCGGTTGAGTGAAGAAGGCCTTTCAAAAGTGGAACGAAAAGAGTTGGAAGGCAATGCAAAAGTGCTTGAATATCGATTGGCTAATTCGATTGAACCAATTGATGAATTCAGCCGAGAAGGACTGATTAAGAACCCGTCAAGCATTAGCGGGACAGTATTATTATTGACAGTTATCGTTGCAGCGGGTATTGTCGCTTCCGAATTTTCACAAGGAACGATTAAGATGTTGCTGACGCGTCCAGTGAAAAGATGGAAGATCCTTACGTCGAAATTTATTACTGTCAATTTATTTAGTATCTTTCTAATCCTTGTCGGATACGTCTTGTATATTGCACTTAGTATGATCCTATTTAAATCAGGGGCTGGTCAGGAATTGGCTTGGAACGGGAAAGAAGTTGTGGAAGTTTCTGTATGGGGCAAAAGCTTATATATGTTGCTATTGTCTTTTGGAAGTGTGTTCATCACGGCGTCTTTCGCTTTTGCAGTAGGAAGTGTTTTCAGGTCAAGTTCACTTGCAATCGGTTTGTCGTTGTTCATTTACTTCACAGGATCAACGATTACAATGATGCTATCAAAATATGAAGTTGCTAAATATTTGCTTTTCACACATATGGATTTAACTGTATACGAAACGGGTATGCATTTCATTCCAGGTATTAGTTTGACGTTTTCACTCGCTGTCGTTGCTGTTTACATTGTCGTATTTTTAGCAATTAGCTACACAACATTCATTAAACGTGACGTCACTGCGTAAATAAGAAAAAGCTGTCTCTGTTCGAGACAGCTTCTTCTCATTTATGATGATTAAAAGTGCTTACAAGACCGAATACAGTTCCAATAAGGATGAATGCGAAAAGCGCGTACATAATGTAAATGAACCACATGAAGACTCCACTCCTTTTAGTCATGATCCTATCTTTCATTGTAGCACCAGTTGCTGGACGAGGCAACGGGCGACACGACTCTGTCGAAAAATGGCGGGGTGAAAGTGAAGGCAGGCACATTGGTTAACTCTGGGTCATGATCAGTGCCTAACCGTCAAACTTTCGTGCATTTGCCACGAGATTAGTGCATAACGCGATACAGGGTAGTAGTAACAATAAAAAAGCCGACCAAGTCGGCGATGAGATTATTGCTTTTCCGCTTTTAAAAGATCTCGGATTTCTTTGAGCAGTTCCTCTTTTGCATCAATAGCTGGTGTTTCTGCTTTTTCTGGTTCTTTTTTGCGTTTGAATTTCATAAGCAAACGGACGAATAAGAAGATGGAGAACGAGATGATGATGAAATCTATGATGGATTGTAAAAAAACGCCGTATGTAAGGTTTACTCCGCCCATTTTAAGGTGAAGATCGGATAACTCAATTTTCCCTGTTAAGAAGACGATAATAGGTGTAATAATATTTTCAACTAAGGATGAAACGATTTTTCCGAACGCTCCGCCGATTACGACTGCAATTGCGAGGTCCAACACATTCCCTTTAAACGCAAATTCCTTAAAATCTTTCCACATGTAGAAATCCCCCTTTCAGGATAATTTTTAATTCTTTTCTTTCTCATTTTAGTAAATCGCAATCTATGATTCAACTTAATGTTCACTAATTATCGGATCAATAGTAGGATCCCAACGATACTTCGACAGATCTACTTTACCGTCAAGTCCGAATTCCACTCCTTCCGCTTCCAATAAATCACGCTGTAAATGTCCTTTTTCATCACGGTCATTTGGTGTAGAGATGCCTCCTTGTGCGTTGATAATTCGGTGCCAAGGCAAATGGTGTTTTTCGCTCATTGAGTGAAGAATCCTTACAACTTGCCTTGCACCGCGGGGGCTTCCTGCTGCTTTGGCAACTTGGCCGTATGTCATGACATAGCCTGCAGGGATGTTTTTAATAATTTGGACGGCTTTTTCTGTAAAGGGAAGCAATGTTTTATCCTCCTCTTAGGAAATTGATTGTTTTCATCTTACACAAAATACTTCTATTCCTAAAGTGTGGTACGTCAAAGTTTAATACATATAGGCATCGGGGAAGACTCTAAAGAGATATAAAAAGGAGTGTTACGATGAAGCATTATTCATTAGCAATTGGATTAGTAGCTATTTTACTAGCTGGGGGCTGCGGCAATAAAACAGATACCAGTAACGAAGCGCAGAACGAACAGCCACCACATGAGGAGATGGAGCATAATCGTTCAGGTGTCGTGCCTAAACATCTAAAAGAAGCTTCAAATCCGAAGTTTGCGGTTGGAGACAAGGCGATTATAGAAACAGATCATATGCCTGGCATGAAAGGTGCTGAGGCAACTATTGTCGGTGCTTATGACACTACTGCCTATGAGGTTTCGTATACACCAACAACAGGAGGACCGAAAGTGGAAAACCATAAGTGGGTCATCCACGATGAGATTAAGGATACAAATGATGAGCCGCTGCAAACAGGCGATGAAGTGACGATCGAGGCGGACCATATGGAAGGGATGAAAGGAGCTATCGGCAAAATTGATTCAGCGGTAAAGACAACGGTTTATATGATCGATTATACGCCTACAGATGGCGGAGAAAGAGTTGTCAACCATAAATGGGTAACGGATGATGAATTGACGAAGATTGAATGAGTAGAAAGCGGACCGCACATAACTGCGGTCCGCTTTATTTCTGAAAAATTGAAACGTTTGTGAGAGAATATTCGTAAAGGGACTATACTCTAATAGAATAGAAGGAGAGGATCACAAATGAAAGATGTATTTTCAAAGCAAAGCATTATTGGGTATACTATTAAAATTTTGGGTATTGTCATAATCGGATGGGGCGTTTTACAAGCCTTTTTCTTTTTTATAACTGGATTTCAATCTCAGGGACATGTAATGCATGAATGGGGAGAGCTCCAATATATAGATATGTATAACGGTATATCCTTTTTAGGGGCAGTTGGAATCATTGCAACACATCTCATAACTGGTGTATTGGTCATCGGATTCGGTGAAGTGATTGATTTGCTGCAGAAGATTTATTTCAGATTACATCCCGAATCAGAAAAGAAGTGGAAAGAAGAGCAAGCGAAGAAGAGATGGGAAAAAGAACAAAATAATAATAATGATCTGCCATTTTGGGCTGAGCAGGATATTAAAAATTTTTATGAGGAGCAAAAAGCAGAAATTCATTCAATTAAATTGACGACCCATCCTTATATTTTCAAAATCGCTGTGGATGATCGAGTTGAGTACGTGGAAGTCGGCGGATTAAAAACGCGTGTATTGTCCGAAGAGGAGGCGAAGGAGTTTGAATGAAACCTTCCGCTTCCTCTTGAACTCGTTTATTGCCTTGAAAAGCGACGATCAAGCTGTTGCTTTTTCCTTTTTTGATAATAGCTATAGACAGATGTAGCGATTATTAACCAAAACGCACTTGCCGCCATGCCGCCGACAACATCACTCGGATAATGGACGCCAAGATAGATGCGGCTAATCGCGATCGATGCAAACATAATGATCGCTAAAAGTGAAACAACTATTTTACTCACTATAGATTTCAAATTTCTTATGGCGATGAAGGCGGAAATAGCATATAAGCTGAATGCCATCATTGTATGACCGCTCGGGAAGCTGTAGCCGCTAATGTCGACAAGTCTGTGAAAGTCCGGACGCTCTCGTCGGAAGATGAATTTTAATATTTGGTTGAGCGCACCGGTACCAATAAGGACAAAGAAAAAGAAGTAGGCTTGCGAATGTTTGCGAAATACCCAAAATAGCAAAGCGAACCCGATTACAATTAGACAGATGACGACTGTTGTAGAGCCAATCCATGTAAATGCTTTCATAATCGGAGTCAAAGCGGGCGTTTCCCATCCTTGGACAATATCAATGATTGTATGGTCAAAGCGATGAATTGTTTCATTTTGGATGCCGGTTGCAATATACGCGAAGATGCCAGCGAATACAATACATAAAAGCAGTGCAAACGACAGGCGCAAAGAAAGTTCTCTCATTTATTTTCACCCTTTCATGCGCTCCATTTTACAGGAAAGCGTATGTATCTGCATCTTTTATCAGAAAGAGTGATCGTTTTGCAAACGACTTTTTTGATTATAGCTTGTTATACCATTGGTAATTTTTTAACAGCAGTAATTGTAGGTAAGTTGCTTTACAAGAGGGATATACGTGCTTTAGGGAGTGGGAATACTGGCGCCCGCAATGCGGGTAAGGTTTTTGGAAAAATTGGCTTCATTTTGACGTTTTTAGGAGACGGCGCGAAAGGTGCAATTGCGGTCATGCTTGCTCATTGGGCTGGATATGATGGCACGATGCTATTGGTTTGTTTATTTGCAGCGACAGTAGGGCATATATTCCCAGTGTTTTATAAATTCCATGGAGGCAAAGGGATTTCTACATTCCTCGGTGGGGTGTTATTTTATGAACCATTCATTTGTGCAATAATGGCAGGCATCTTTTTAGTGCTTATCAGTCTAATAAAAAATTTTACTGTAGCTGGTTTGGCTGCAATCGCAACCATTCCGTTTACTATTTTGATGTTAGGCAGAGGACTTGATGAGGCTGCTATGCTGCTATTGCTGGTCGTTCTTATTTGCATTGCTCATAAGAAGGACATCATGGCAATAGCGAAATAGAAAGTAAAAATGTAAGGAGTTGACGAAGATGATTGAAATCAAGACGTCGGAAGAATGGAAAAATATTGTAGAACAGTCGAGGAAAGCGCCTATTTTTGTATTAAAGCATAGCGCAACATGTCCCATTAGTGCTTCGGGCCATCATGTATTTGAACATTATGAGACATCAATTTCAAAGTATTACTTGATCGTTCAGAAAAACCGGTCGATTTCCAATGAAATTGAGAAGGATCTCAATGTTCGTCATGAAACACCGCAGGTTTTATTACTAAAAGATGGTGAAGCTGTTTGGTACGCAAGTCATTATGACATAAGCAAATCAAGCATGAAATCTGCTGTAGAAGAACATTGCTGAGCGACTTAGGAGCACAAATCAGTAAGTGTGTCTATATTGTCATTATGATAAAATAGTAATATCTAAAAATTTACAATTGGGGGAGAGCATGTGAGAATGAAAGGCAAAACTGTTGTCATTACAGGTGGGGGAAGCGGCATCGGGGCGGTAGCTGCAAACGTTTTTGGCAAGGAGGGTGCTCAAGTTGCGATTATCGACTTCAATGAGATAGCTGGGGAAGAAACGGCAAAGAGTTTGCATGGCGAAGGGATTGAAGCTGCATTCTTCAAAGCGAATGTAGCGGATCAGGAGCAAGTGCAGTCAGCCGCGCAAAAAGTGCTCGAACATTTTGGAAAAGTTGACGTGCTCATTAACAACGCAGGAATTACAAAAGATGCTATGCTCGTAAAAATGGAGGCAAATGATTTCCGGCAAGTAGTTGACGTAAACCTAACGGGCGTATTTTATTGTACGCAAGCGTTTCTCCCTACGATGCTTGCGGCGGGTAAAGGTAAGATCGTAAATACATCCTCCATCGCTGGCACTGGCGGCAATATCGGCCAAACAAATTATTCGGCTGCAAAAGCGGGGGTCATTGGAATGACAAGGACTTGGGCAAAAGAGTATGGCCGCAAAGGCATCAACGTCAATGCCGTAGCACCAGGCTTTATTGAGACAGACATGATTGAAACAATTCCAGAAAAAGTATTGGAGCAAATGAAGCTGTTGACGCCCTCCGCAAGAATGGGCAAACCGGAAGATATTGCAAGCGCCTATCTTTTCCTTTCCTCCGAGGAGGCTGACTTCATCAATGGAACTGTATTGGAAGTAGATGGCGGTATGTTAAAGTAATTTTCACCCTCTTTCTCTTATTTGGAAAGAGGGTTTTTGTTCATGTATTTGTGAATACATTCACAATACATGACACTTATCATACGAAAAGTTATGACAATCATGTCTGTTGCAAAATGGGTCCTGCTTTTATGATGAGTATAAGAAAAAATAATCGTCATATTTAAAAGGAGGATCAAGATGGAAAGCAAAGAAAAAACAAAACAGCTACATAAAAATGTAGCTCCCTTCGCAAAATCGGATTTGAAGAAAAGTATAATCCAGCTCATTAATACGGTGCCGCCTATTTTTATTTTATGGTACTTGGCGTATTTGAGTTTATCTGTTTCAATTTGGCTCACATTTGCAGTTTCCATAGTTGCAGCAGGATTCGTCGTTCGGACCTTCATTATTTTTCATGATTGCACGCATGGATCGTTTTTCAAAAATAAGAAAGCAAACAATATTGTCGGTACGATTACAGGTATTTTGACTTTGTTTCCTTATGAAAAATGGAAGCGGGAGCATGCGATCCACCATGCAACGAGCTCGAATTTGGATAAACGTGGTGTAGGAGACATTTGGGTAATGACAGTCGAGGAGTATATGGGGGCGTCAAAATGGCAGCGGCTCGCTTACCGATTTTATCGGAACCCATTCGTTATGTTTGGACTTGGACCACTCTATTTAGTGCTGATTTCAGGTCGTTTTAATCGAAAAGACGCACGGAAAAAAGAGCGATTCAATACGTATTTGACGAATGTTGCTATCGTATTATTGTATGCGTTCATGGCGTATCTTGTAGGGTGGCAGGCATTCCTCATCGTGCAAGCGTCGATTATGTTCGTATCAGCTGCGCTTGGCATCTGGCTGTTCTACATTCAACATACATTCGAGGACTCCTATTTTGAGGACGAGTCAGAGTGGGATTACGTAAAAGCTGCGGTGGAAGGAAGTTCATATTATAAGCTACCAAAAGTGCTTCAATGGGCGACGGGCAATATCGGCTTCCATCATGTGCACCATCTGGCGCCGCGCGTTCCAAACTACAATTTGGAATTAGCCCATGAATCAACTCCACCGCTTCAAAAAGCGACAACAATTACAATTAAAACAAGCTTAGAATCATTGCGCTACAAGCTTTACGATCCGGCGCGGAAATCGTTCATCACCTTTAAAGAAGTGAAAGAGCGCATTAGTAAAACAGCAACATTGGATTTGAAAGAGCTAAAACCGAAGCGCACAAGCTTTGAAGGAAAATAATTACGACAGCGGCCATCTTCGGGTGGCTTCTTTTCATTTGTAGGTGAAAAGCTTTAATGGTAGGTACGTCACTCCGCGAAATGGTGGGCCAAACTTTAAAGTGTGAGAGTCTTTCCAATACAATCTTCTGAAATGATACAATCAATATAAATCTGTTTGAAAGGTCGGCGATTATGCAGAAATGGTATAGTATTTTTCCTAAAAGCCCTTGGTTGAGCATCTACGCTTGGATTATATTTTGTTTGCTGCCTTTCTTTTTTATTTTCCGATCATGGTCGGCAATTGGTATATCAGTCGGCATCGGTTTGCTTCTGCTCTTTTTCATTTCTTATTTCTTTTCGTTCCGCTCTAAAAGTGGACTTGTCTATATGTGGGTCAGTTTTGAGATGGTCATAAATGTCGTAATGACACTGCTCTTCGGTTATGTGTATTTCTCTATTTTCACGGCTTTCTTCATCGGCAACATTCGGAATCCAGTCGGCTTCTTTATTTTGTACGGGCTGCATATTGCGTTGACCATCGGGGCAATTGTGGCAGGTTTTTTCATCGACATTCACCTGTTTTTGACGCAAGTCCATTTTGTAATTATTACGGTAATTGGGGTCATTTTAATGCCGTTCAATTTGTACAACCGGGGCAAGCGGGAGAACTTGGAAGGTCAATTAGAAGACGCAAAGGAAAAGATTTCGGAATTGAAGTTGTTAGAGGAGCGTGAGCGCATTGCGCGTGATTTGCATGATACATTGGGACAAAAACTGTCAATGATCGGTGTAAAGAGTGATTTGGCAAGAAAATTAATCGCAAAAAGTCCGAAAGATGCGGAACGTGAGCTGTTGGATATCCGTAAAACTGCAAGTACGGCGTTAAAAGAAGTGCGTGAGCTATTGGCAGATATGCGCTCCACTAAATTGTCCGATGAATTATTGCGTGCGCAGCAAATTTTAGCTGCTGCAGAAATTGAGTTGAAGGTAACTGGATCATCTGTGATTGCCCATGTGCCGACGAATTTCGAGAATGTATTGGCAATGTGTTTCAAGGAGGCTGTTACGAACGTCGTCAAGCATAGCGGCGCCACGGTTTGTCATGTGACGATCGAACAGTCGGAAGACAGAATTTCAATTGCTATTCATGATAATGGCAGTGGCTTAAAAGGAATGAATGCTCCAGGAAGCGGACTTAAAGGGATGCGTGAACGGCTTGAATTCGTGAACGGCACTTTGCGGATAGATGAAGACAATGGCACAAAGCTGACGATCGAGATGCCGGTCGTCATTACCCATCAAAGTTAAGGAGGGATTGCAATGATTCGGATTGTCATTGCAGAGGACCAAGGCATGATGTTGGGCGCGCTTGGTTCATTGCTGAATATGGAAGACGATATGGAAGTTGTCGGTATGGCCCGCAATGGGGAAGAGGCGGTCCGGCTCGTTCGAGAGCAGTCGCCAGATATTTGCATTATGGATATAGAAATGCCGGTCAAAACGGGGCTTGACGCAGCTGAAGAATTGATTGGATCGACTTGTAAAATAATCATTTTGACAACGTTTGCAAGAGCTGGCTATTTTGAACGGGCAAGACGTGCAGGAGTGCGCGGATATTTGCTGAAGGACAGCCCAATTGAGGAATTGGTCACATCCATCCATGCGATTCAAGACGGAAGAAGAATTTACGCGCCGGAGTTAGTGGATATTGCATACGGCTCGGATGACGAAACAGAAAATCCGTTGACAGATCGAGAAAGCCAAGTGTTGGGGCTTGTCGCTGAGGGGAAGAGCACGAAGGAAATTGCGGGAGAGCTCTATTTGACGCCGGGCACTGTAAGGAATTATATTTCTACCATTCTTGAAAAGTTAGGCGTTGGCAATCGGATTGAGGCAATTTCTCGCTTTAAAGAGAAGGGCTGGCATAAGTGAATTATGCTATGCTTTCATTAATAAAATGAAAGGGGAAATAGGGATGGATTTACGTGCAAAAGAGCTTGACCGAAACGATGCGCTTGCCGGTTATCGGAAAGAGTTTTACATTCCAGACGGTAAAATCTATATGGACGGCAATTCATTGGGGCTGCTGTCTAAGCGTGCGGAACGGACACTATACGAGCTATTGGATTCTTGGAAAGTATTAGGCATAGACGGATGGACGGAAGGGGAGCGTCCGTGGTTTTATTTGTCCGAACAAATTGGAGAGATGATGGCGCCGCTCGTAGGGGGAATGAAAGGCGAAGTCATTGCAACAGGTTCTACAACGACAAATCTTCATCAAATGACATCGACTTTTTACAAGCCGAAAGGTAAGAAGACGAAAATATTGGCAGACGAATTGAATTTTCCTTCGGATATTTATGCGCTAAAAAGTCAGCTGCAATTAAAGGGGTATGACCCTGCAGAGCATTTCATCCAAGTGAAAAGCGCGGATGGCAGATATTTGCGTGAAACAGATATTATCGACGCAATGACGGATGAAGTTGCGCTCATCGTTTTACCCGCTGTGTTATATCGAAGCGGCCAAGTTTTGGATATGGAGCGTTTGGTTGAGGCTGCAAATGAGAGAAGCATACCGATTGGATTCGATTTATGCCATTCAATTGGTGCGATTGAGCATTCCTTACATGATTGGGGTGCTGATTTTGCGTTTTGGTGTACGTATAAACACTTGAATGGTGGACCGGGGTCTGTCGGTGGTTTGTTCATCCACGAAAGGCATTTTGGAAAAACGCCAGGTCTTGCTGGATGGTTTGGTTCAAACAAACAATCGCAGTTTGACATGAATCATACGATGGATGTTGCAGGGGATGCAGGCGCTTACCAAATTGGCACACCGCATTTGCTTAGCTTAGCGCCATTGATCGGCTCCCTTGAAATGCTCCAAGAAGTCGGAATCAATCAAATTCGAAGCAAGTCCTTTCAACTGACGGATTATATGATGGAATTGATTCGTGAGCATCTATCAGATTATGGATTTACAATCGGAAATCCTGATAATGAATCCCGCGGCGCGCATTTGCTGTTGGAGCATCCGGAAGCTGCGCGTATTTGCAAAGCATTAAAAGCGGATGGTGTCGTACCGGATTTCCGTGC
Source organism: Sporosarcina contaminans (assembly GCF_042679045.1). Lineage (NCBI taxonomy): Bacteria > Bacillati > Bacillota > Bacilli > Caryophanales > Caryophanaceae > Sporosarcina > Sporosarcina contaminans. The sequence continues at coordinate 56,912 of NZ_JBHTLT010000039.1, forward strand.
TCCAAACGGGATACGTCTGGCACCGGTCGCGCTATACAATTCATTTGTTGACGTGTGGCAAACGGTGGAGAAATTGCGCATCATCATGGAAGAGAAACGATATGAACAATTCGAAAACAAAAGGGGTGTCGTCGCATGACTGAAAAATGGATTGATATTTCACAGCCGTTGACAAATGATATTGCAGAATGGCCAGGGGACACGCCGTTCAGCTACGAAGTACGATTTTTGAAAGCGGATACAGGGTCGGTCAATATTGGGAAATTGACGACGAGTACACATATGGGAACGCATATCGATGCGCCGTTCCATTTCGACAATAATGGCAAAAAGGTTCATGATTTATCGCTCGATGTTTATATAGGAAAAGCGCGTGTTATTGATATGACTGGCAAACAGTCAATTGGAAGGGCGGAATTAGAGCAATTAGATTTCGGGGGAGCTGAACGGATTTTATTCAAAACGGAAAGCCGGACGGATCCGAAAGTATTTACGGATACCTTCACGGTGCTCAGTCCGGATATCGGTCCTTTATTGAAAGAGCGTGGCGTAAAATTGATCGGTATTGATACGCCATCCGTCGATCCGGAGGACAGCAAGGAATTGTTAGCGCATCATGCTTTGAACGATAATGGTGTGCTTATTTTGGAAAATATCGTTTTGCATACTATTGAAGAAGGGGATTATGAATTAATCGCATTGCCCCTTCCGATTGAGGGTGGAGATGGGAGCCCTGTGCGTGCTGTTATCCGGAGGTGGCAACGTGACTGAGAAAGGAATTCATACTGATTTTCGTAACAATATGACGTATGGTGAATATTTGAATTTGGAGCAAGTGCTATCGAGCCAGACGCGTCTGTCAGGCCACCATGATGAGATGTTGTTTATCATCATACACCAAGTAAGTGAACTGTGGATGAAGCTTATATTGCATGAATTGAATACGGCAATTGATTTGATCGATAAGGATGAACTGCCAGAAGCCTTTAAAATGTTAGCGCGCGTTTCAAGAGTACAAACGCAAATTATTCAGGCTTGGGATGTCCTATCCACACTTACGCCAGCGGAATATATGGAATTCCGGGATCATTTAGGACGCGCATCGGGGTTCCAATCCTATCAAAATCGACTCATCGAATTTGCTTTAGGCTACAAACAGCCGCATATTATGAAAATCTATGAAAAGGATCCGGCGCTTGCCAAGGAGTTAAAAGCAGCTTACGATGCTCCAGGCATTTATGATGTCGCCATCAATGCGCTACATAAAAATAGCTTTCCAATTAACCCGGAGCTCCTTAATCGCGATTTTTCTGTTACATATAAAGGCGATCCGACTGTGGCTGCTGCCTGGCTTGAAGTGTACCGCAATGTTGACCAGTATTGGGATCTTTACCAGTTGGCAGAGAAGTTGGTGGATATCGAAGACAGCCACCAGCAATGGCGCTTCCGCCATATGAAAACCGTTGAGCGAATCATCGGCTTCAAAACGGGCACTGGCGGCTCCTCCGGCGTCAATTATTTAAAATCCGTCTTAGACCACCGCTTCTTTCCTGAGCTGTGGGATGTCAGAACAAAATTATGAAGAAAAGAGCTGTCGTGCGGCAGCTCTATTTTATTGAAATGCATATCTAACACAATTATGAATATATTATCCATCAGTAAATGCGGGGTAGGTTTACAAATGCATCATCAAACTAATAAAATGCCTCAAGATCGCACAAAAAAACTAACGGAAGAAGCATATCGGTTATCAAACTCCGCATAAACCACGATAAACAAGCATAATACCAAACATAAACTCATTATTCCCATCAACCTCGCAAAACGGTTTCCCCGCCCGCGCATAACGTACAGCAAGCCCGCAAAACGTTTCCCCGCCCGCGCATAACGTACAGCAAGCCCGCAAAACGTTTCCCTCCCGCGCATAACCCATTGCAAGCCCGGCAAAACGGTTTCCCTCCCGCGCATAACCCACTGCAGAACCGCAAAACGGTTTCCCCGCCCGCGCATAACGTACAGCAGAACCGCAAAACGTATTCCCATCCCCACATAACCTATTGCGGATCCCGCATAAAGCCCCGTATCCGCGCGAAACCCTTCTCGACTCCGCATAACACTAACAACCATTAAGCGAAAAATATGCTTGTCCCTCAGCTGTTATGCGCCGTTCAATCTATTTATGCGTTCTTTGAAGTAGTTATGCGTGTGCCCGGCTAATTATGCGCTTTTCAAGGGAATTATGCGTCTTAAGAAGCGTATATGCTTTGTCCGCGGCATTTATGCGTTTCTAAAGCTAAAAATGCTTTGGATCAGTCGCATCAATCTATTTCATCCGCGCATATCTTCCTTGCCGCATGCATTAAACGCTTCGCCAAAAAAATTGGCGAAGCGTTTCTCTTAATCGTATCAATCACCTTATGCAGGCGGGTCGGCAATGAACCTGTCGAATGACTTGCCGCTCGACAATAGGAACCCCTCCCCGAACCGTTGTGACTCATTGCCTCAACCTAAACACGCATTTCGTATCTCCCGCATAACATACATCCGCTGCAAGTAGCTGTTCACCTTCCTCGCATGTATTCAAAATAAAAATAGCGCATCCCCTTCAACAGGTTAGATATTGTCACTAAGATGACAACCACCTCCTTACCCGCCTTATTAGGACCCGCTATACTATGCCCATGATCACCACCATGAAAATGTTCTTACCGTATCTTATTCGGGGTGGTCTGTTAGGGTGTGTACGGCAACGTGAGCAAACTTTTGGATTGTTCGTTTCAGTGTCAGGACGGTTTATGTAGTAACTTGATGAGATCACATCCGTCAAATAGTGAGGAGGGATAGTTCATGAGGAAGTATTTATTAATAGCGGCAGTAGTTTTTATAATCGCTCTAACGGGGTGTAATCATGTTGAAACGAAAGTGGGGAAGCCGCCTGAAGTTTTTGTGAAGATTGGCGATGAAAATTATAGGACTGAGTTAGGTACGTATTGTTGGTCGGAAAACGGTATAGGTGAATGTGTTGATACAGCTGGTTCAATTGAGCTTTTGGCGGGAAAAACACCGATAAAAGTTAAGCCGGGTGAAGAGATTAAGTTTGTCATGGATTATGAACCAAAGCCAAATAAATCTTATGTTACACAAATGTTTAATGGCGAGAAAACGGAAATCGTTGTTGACGATCATCAATTTACCGCACCTACACAAAGTGGCGTTTATTATTATGATTATGGTGTCTGGTGGATGGATGAGAAGGAAGCAAATGTATCAAATGGTGATGCATTCTATGCCTTTGCAATAGAAGTGGAATGAATCCTTGCTTGTGTTGGAGCGTAAAGCAAGCAGATTGCTCTATAGAAAGCATTTTTGAAACCTACTTCTGCTCATCTTAATAAATTCTTCAGAAACATCATGCATGAATCTTCATCTTTTTTGTTGATAATGATGTTATCAAGGTAAAGGTGTGAGCGGAATGTTTAAAAAAAGCGTTGCAGTCTTGTTGATTGCGAGTGTAGCAGTATTATTCATTATACGTGATAAAGATGCGAGGAAAGAGGCAGATCCTATTATAGCTGAAGCGCGTGCTGCATTCGTAATGGAAGCAGAAACGGGCAAGATTTTATATGAAAGCAATAGCGGGAATGCATACCCAATAGCGAGTATGTCGAAGCTGATGACGCAATATCTTGTTCTTAAAGCAATTAAGGATGGCGAAATTTCGTGGGGCAGTGAATACAGGCCATCCGAAAATGCAATGAATCAGAGCAAGTATGCCGTTACATTAGGGATGGACCCGCAACAAACGTACACGGTCAGGGAGCTGTTTGAAGCGATGACGGTTGTTTCGGCAAATGACGCGGCCATTGCTTTGTCTGAGGTAGTGAGCGGGAGTGAAAAGGCATTTGTTAAGCGGATGAATGAGCAAGCAAAGAAATTCGGCTTACAAAATACTCATTTTGTTAATTCCACTGGATTGGATGAGGAAAAAACAAATATGGCAACAGCACGCGATGTGGCGGCGATCGCCCGTTCACTAATTGAGGAGTACCCGGAAGTGATCGATTATACGCGCATGACCGATGTGACGACTCGTGATGGTGTCCGTTTATGGAGTACGAATCATATGTTACCTGGCATGCCTGATGAAATGGACGGAATGGATGGATTGAAGACAGGCTACACGGAAGCTGCGGAGTCCTGCTTTGCGAGCACGGGAGTTTTCAATGGCAAGAGGATTATTACAGTTGTTATTGGCGTCGAAGCAGAGGGCGGCGATACGAATACTCCGCGTTTTGCACTGACAAGAAAATTAATTGACCACTACGTGTTAAACCAATAATTCGATTGGCCTCACATGCTATACTCAAAATAGATAGCAAGGGGGGGCGGAGAGTGTGAATCAAAACGAAAGAGCAGATTGGTTTAGAAAGTTTCCATTACTTAAAAAAGTGACAAGTCAACAAGAAGTTTTTTGGGTCAATCCGCGAAATGGGGATAGCGAAGAAGGGATCAAGCAGTCGGGCATTACTGCTGCCGATGTGAGGGATGCGAGTGAACGATTGGCAAGATTTGCGCCGTACATTGAGAAAGTATTTCCAGAAACGGCATTTGCAAATGGTATGATCGAATCTCCGTTAACAGCAATTCCTTTTGCGAAAGAGGCGTTATCAAATGAATATGGCATAGACATTCCCGGAAAATTATTATTAAAGCAAGATAACGAACTTCCGATTTCAGGGTCGATAAAAGCACGTGGAGGAATTTATGAAGTTTTGAAGCATGCGGAAACTTTAGCGATCCAAGATGGACGAATTACATATGATGAAAACTATGAAAAATTTGCTGAACCGGCAATGCTGGATTTATTTGCCAAGCATAAGATAGCAGTAGGTTCGACGGGGAATTTAGGATTGAGCATTGGCATTATGAGTGCTAAATTAGGGTTCAATGTGACCGTCCATATGTCTGCTGATGCGAAAGCTTGGAAAAAAGAGCTGCTTCGGAAGAAAGGCGTAACCGTCATTGAATATGCGGATGATTATAGCAAAGCAGTCGAGGAAGGTAGAAAGCAAGCAGAAGCAGATCCACTCTGTCATTTTATTGATGATGAAAACTCGCTGGATTTATTTTTAGGCTATGCGGTAGCGGGCGAGCGCCTTGCTGCTCAATTGAAGGAGATGGGAACAATCGTCGATGAAGATCATCCTCTTTTTGTCTATTTGCCATGTGGTGTAGGCGGTGGACCTGGAGGAGTGGCATTTGGATTGAAGTTGCAATTCGGGAATCATGTCCATTGCTTCTTTGCAGAGCCAACTAATTCGCCATGTATGGTGATCGGAATGATGACAGGATTGCATGATACAGTGAGCGTAGCGGATTTTGGTTTGAGCAATCATACGGCTGCAGACGGACTTGCGGTCGGAAGGCCATCGGCTTTTGTCGGCAGGAAAATGGAGTCTTTGCTTGCAGGGTGCTTCACCATTACAGATGAAACGATGTTTAATTTGCTTACAATGATTGCAGACACGGAGGCGATACGACTGGAACCATCTGCATTGGCTGGTATGACAGGACCTATTCAAACGATTCAACATGCGGCTCCGCTTGCAGATTCAAAAAATGCTACTCATATCGTTTGGGCAACTGGTGGCAGTATGGTTCCTGAAACCGAAATGGAGCAGTATTACGGAATCGGCAAGAAATAATTCGATTTATTTCCCGGGAAATCGACATTTTAGGGATTGAAGTAATAAGAAAGGAATTTCTTCCGCTTGGCTTGAAAACGCTTGCCGCGTGGATTGCAGTCTATGATCGGGACATCGTAGTGCCTTAATTTCCGTAGAGGGTGCAGAAATACGGCAAATCGAACTCTTTGTTGTTCGATTCGTTGTTCGATTAACTGCGCGACCAGTGTCCTGCTGGTCTCAAGGCGGTGTGCGAGCAAATGTCAACAAGTTGAGAAGCAGAATATGAATATTCCGCCTTTTTGCTGTTGGTGCCTTCAATGTTCTTTATTTAAACATCCCATTGAACGTTGCAAAGTTTAGTCCCATAATAGAAGTATTGCAATAAAGATAGGATGAGAATAAATGAAAACGACACAGCATCGCCTGTTAAATCAAAATGCGAAAGATTTAAAGGGGATACCTGACCAATCTGTAGCGTTGGTTGTCACTTCACCCCCGTATCCAATGATTGAAATGTGGGATGAGCTTTTCATAGAGCTTCGCCCCGAAATAAAAGCACATTTAGACGAAGGCAGGTCTTATAAAGCTTTCAACCTTATGCATGACGTTATGAATGAAATATGGGAGGAAGTGGATCGCACTGTAGCACCACATGGTTTTGTTTGCATTAATATCGGGGATGCAACCCGCACGATCAACGGCCAGTTTCAAATGTATTCGAATCACTCGAAAATAATCGAGAAATTTGTCTCGATGGGTTATTCGGTGTTGCCGGACATCATTTGGCGAAAAACGACAAATGCGCCGAATAAGTTCATGGGCTCAGGGATGTTGCCTTCAGGAGCTTACGTGACATATGAGCATGAATACATTTTAATTTTCCGTAAAGGCGGGAAACGTGTATTTAAAAAGGATGAAATTCCGAACAGGCAGGAGAGTGCTTTCTTTTGGGAAGAGCGCAACAAATGGTTCTCTGACCTGTGGGAATTTCAAGGGAAGACACAGAAATTTAAAAACGTCGTTAGCACAAGAGAGCGTAGTGCTGCCTATCCATTCGAGTTGGCATACCGGCTCATTAATATGTACTCGACAAAAGGCGACTATGTTTTAGATCCGTTTGTCGGAACTGGCACGACCATGTTTGCCGCCATGTGTGCAGAGCGGAACAGCTTTGGAGTAGAAATCGATCCACTGTTATCGAAAACCGTAGCAGAAAACGCCTTGCTATTGAAAAGCGACTTAAACAAAATCGTAACAGATCGTGTGGAACGACATGCGGAGTTTGTCATTCAAGAAATGGCTGCGGGCAAAGATAAATGGTACGATAACGACTATTTAAACGTACCTGTCAAGACACGACAAGAAGTGAATATTAAGCTCTCATTAATCGATTCGATTGAACAAACTGAGGATGGCATCATTGTTAAGCATGTGGATTTAAATCCTCTTCAATAAAAATATCAACTCCACCGCTTGAGTTTTTTCGGTATGTAACAATTGATGCTTCAATTTGTTCTCCTAACTGCTTCATCAGTTCATAAGTTTCTGGCTTAATCGAAATCGGTGTCGAGCCGATGTAACCGTCAATCCCTTTGCTTTCTTCTTCAACCGATGATGGACGGTACGGAAGCTCAAAATGCTCGCTTAATTTTTGCAAAATCGCTTTTTGGAAGTACATGCCGTTAAATGTCTTATCAATCAAAATATCGTCAAGCCATTGATCGATCAACTGCTCATCAATTAAATCAATCGCTTCTTTCAATCGTTCCACCTGAGGTAAAATCCGGGCTTTTGCACGTGCTTTTGCCTCAGGTTCTTTGTTTGTATACCAGTTTTTCCATCCTTCTACAGTTGGATCATCTGTCTCTTCGAGATAAAGCGGAAAATAATCCGCCATGGAGCCGACGACTTTCGGTCTCGTACCATGCGCATTGCTATTCGCCAAATTGATTAACTGCGTTGTATATTTCGGAAACACTTTCTTCTCTGTATCATTCGCTGATGCAATATAATCTTTATTAATGCTGCTAATTTTCTTCATGACGAATCCCTCCAATGATGTAGATTCCCTTATAGTATCTAATTTTATTATAACAATGTTTGTTTTGGAATAGAGAATTCATTAAGACAATTCCGTCCTGTTTCATTTAATGATAAACGGGTAAAGAGACGGGAAGAAAAAAATTGGAGGGGCCATTTCGTGAAATTTCCTATGGAAGAAAGTCAACAAACAAATTGTAATACAGAATATGAACCGTTGAAACGCGTCATCCTATGTCAACCGGAATTTATGGCAATCGAAGACGTAATTAACGATGTTCAAAAAAAATATAAAGATGAGAATATTGACATCGATCTTGCAATGAAACAGCATGCGGAATTTGAAAAACTGCTCATTGCACATGGTGTAGAAGTCATTAAACTACCCGCTTCTGAGCAATTTCCTGAGCAAGTTTTTACTCGTGACATCGGATTTACAGTTGGAGAGGATGTGTTCGTCGCAGAAATGGCAAGCGACATCCGAAAAGGGGAAGAAGAGGCACTCGAAGAATTTTTGGAAGACGAAGAGATTCCTTATCAAACGACAATAGATCGGGTAGAGGGTGGGGATGTTATTGTCGACCGCAATCGGGTTTACGTTGGCATTAGCAGCAGAACATCTGAAAAAGCGGTCCGCAATTTACAAAAGGATTTGCCGGAATACGACATCATTCGCATTCCTTTCAACGAAAAGTACTTACACTTGGACTGTGTTTTTAACATTTTGTCGCCAACTGTCGGTCTCATTTTCCCAGAGGCGCTGACGAAGGAAATAGTGGACAAATTATCAGCCGAGTACGATCTTATCGAAGTATCGGCAGACGAACAATTTACAATGGGAACGAATGTATTATCGATTGGCAATCGGAAAGTATTCAGCTTACCGCAAAACAAAAAAGTAAATGAAGCCATGCGAGCCAAAGGATTTGAGGTCATCGAAGTAGACTTCTCGGAAATTATTAAATCCGGGGGATCCTTTAGATGCTGCTCGATGCCGCTCAAAAGGGAATAGACAAAACCTCACGCAAATAACGCGTGAGGTTTTTCTTCGAAAACGCATAAATCATAATAAAATTGCATAATGCCAATGAATCCCTCATAAGTCATTTGCAAAGTCGCATAATGCGAATTAACCTCGCATAAAGCCATTATGACATCGCATAACCGGGGATCATCAACTGCATAGCTTTATAGCCATTTCAAGGCGGTGCAAGACAATGTACTGGATGGAGAAAGTTATTTCATCACCGATTACAAGGATGATTGAACAAGGAAAGCCATGTATTTCATTTATAGATGAGATTTTAAAAGGTACGAATACAATTGAGCGAAATTCTGCTTCGCTGCGATGATGGAATGGCTCTCTGCCAATAAAGGAATGAGCATTATAGCGTCACATGACATTGAGCTGACTGAAATAGAATAGCATCTGTATACTAACTATCATTTTCGTGAAACAATTAATAATGGAGAAACTCACTTTGACTACAAAATTCATAATGGCCCTTTTGAAACACGGAACGCCATTAAACTGCTGGACTTGTATGATTATCCGGAAAGCCTCGTTACAACAGCCAATTTTCTTTCCTCAAACTTTACTAAAAACCGTATGTGGGATGAAATTCATGCATCACCGAGCAAACGAGGCATTGCCACAGCAAAGCTCCACTGTTGACAAATTACCCACCTGGGTATATTATTGATTTAAGTAAAGCGGCCGACAATTGTTAGCCCTTTTCTTTTTAATCAACAATATACCCCCAAGGGTAATAATAAGAAAGGAAGATTTGAATGTCTGAGGTGAAGAAAACGACCATTGTTCTTTTTAGTGGCGATTACGATAAAGCAATGGCTGCGTATATTATCGCGAACGGGGCAGCGGCATACGATCACGAAGTAACGATATTCCATACATTTTGGGGATTGAACGCATTGCGGAAAGAAGAATTGATTCCAACGAAAAAGGGGTGGTTGGAAAAAATGTTTGGCAAAATGATGCCCCGAGGTGCAGATAAAATGGGCATTTCCAAAATGAACTTTGCAGGTATGGGTCCCAAAATGATTAAACATGTCATTAAAAAACATAATGCGATGACTTTGCCACAACTTATTGAGATGGCGGAAGAACAAGATATTAAATTAGTCGCATGCACGATGACGATGGATTTATTGGGGCTTCAACAAGAGGAATTGTTAGATGGGATTGAATATGCCGGTGTTGCAGCTTATCTTGGTGATGCTCAAGACAGCAATGTGAACCTCTTTATATAAATTTTTTTACTTATAAATATACCCGCCTGGGTAAAAGGAGAGATTGAATTGATTCGAACAGATCGCGTTATTGATGCCAAGGGACTAAGTTGCCCAATGCCGATTATAAAGACGAAAAAAGCAATAAAAGAAATGCAACCAGGCACTGTTTTGGAAGTGTTAGCGACCGACAAAGGATCTACTGCCGATTTGAAGGCTTGGGCAGAAAGTTCGGGGAATCAATATTTAGGAACAGTTGAAGCAGATGGCACGCTTAAACATTACATCCGTAGATCGGGGGAGGAAGAATTGCGTGAAAAAAAGTTTCCGCAAGTAGTTTCAAATGATGAATTATTGACGGCTTTAAACGATGAAAATGTTCAAATTATCGATGTTCGTGAATATGCAGAATATGCATTTGAACATATAAAAGGTGCCATTTCGATTCCGATTAGCGATTTGGAAAGCAAGATGGAGCAACTTGATAAAGAAAAGGCGATTTATGTCGTTTGCAGGACAGGAAACCGAAGCGATATGGCGTGCCAACAATTAGCTGCAGCGGATTTTCCAAATGTAAAAAATGTTGTGCCAGGGATGAGTGAATGGAACGGACCAACCGAAAAGTCTATAGAGGAGGAAACAAAATGACTGTACAAGCAATAACAGCAAGCGAATTAACAAGAAAAATACGTGAGAGAAAGCCATTATTCGTATTGGATGTCCGCAATGCCGATGCTTTTGCGGATTGGAAAGTGGAAGGTGTCAGTATTGAACACCTTAATATTCCGTATTTCGATTTATTGGACGGAGTTGAAGAGATTATGGACCAACTTCCAGAGGATCGCGACATTGTTGTTGTTTGTGCGAAGGAAGGTTCTTCTGTAATGGTTGCAGAAATGATAGCGGAAGAGGGGCGTAATGTTCATTATCTATCGGGTGGCATGAAAGCGTGGAGCGAGCATTTAGAACCTATAAAAATTGGCGATTTGACCGGCGGTGGGGAGCTGTACCAGTTCGTTCGTATCGGTAAAGGCTGTCTATCTTATATGATCATTTCAAATGGTGAAGCAGCGATTGTCGATGCGACAAGAATGACAGATGTCTTTATTCAATTTGCGAATGAAAAGAACGTCAAGATTACAAATGTGTTAGATACCCACCTCCATGCAGATCATATTTCTGGTGGCCGACATATTGCAGAAGAAGTGGGCGGGACGTATTGGCTACCGCCTAAAGACGCGGAAGAAGTGACTTTCACCTATAGACCGCTTCATGATGGAGATACGATAACAGTCGGAAATTCAGTTATTGCAATTCAGCCTTTGTACTCCCCAGGGCATACGATTGGCTCTACCTCTTTCATAGTTGATGATACGTATTTAATGTCTGGCGATATATTGTTCATCGACTCAATAGGTCGCCCAGATTTAGCGGGTCTTGCAGAAGATTGGGTAGGGGACTTGAGAGAGACGCTTTATGAACGATATCGCAATCTATCAGAGGATTTAATCGTTCTGCCTGCGCATTTCATGGTGATGGAAGAGTTGAATGAAAACGGTTCTGTTGCCGAAAAACTTAGTGTGTTGTTGAAGAATAACCATGGTCTAAATGTTGAAAAGGAAGAGGATTTCCGTCAGTTGGTCACGGGTAATTTGCCGCCGCAGCCAAATGCTTATCAAGAGATCCGGAAAACGAATATGGGGCATATTACCCCTGATGAAGAGACGCAACGCGAAATGGAAATTGGCCCGAACCGTTGCGCAGTACGATAAAAAAGGAGAGATAATGAAATGGACGTAAAAAAAGTACTGGATGCAAAAGGATTAGCTTGCCCTATGCCAGTTGTGCGGGCAAGAAAGGCAATGAAAGACTTGGAAGCAGGAGAGATTTTAGAAATTCACGCGACTGATAAAGGGTCGGTTGCAGATATGGCAGCATGGTCCAAATCTGGTGGACACAAGCTTTTGAAGCAAACAGAAGAAAATGGTGTCTTTCTGTTTTGGATTCAAAAAGGTTGATGATGAACAGGGTATCGTACTAGATGCCCTCAGCTTGTTGACAAACGCTCGCATACTGCGAATTGAACGGCGAAGGGTTCGATTTGCCTTAATTTCTACGTTCTTTGGAGAAATTAAGGCACCTCTAGGACGTGGCGTTCTTAAGTTGTCTTCCATGAAGCGTTTTCAAGCTTAGCTGACAAACATCTATCTCATGACTAAAAACCTTAAAAAGACTGTAGACAAAGTGAAAAGATACTTTGTTTACAGTCTGAGGGTATCTTACTAGATGCCTTTCTTTATTTGAAAGGATGATGAAAATGGATGTTGCATTCATAATAACGCTTTTCCTTATCGGATTCGTTGGTTCCTTCCTATCTGGAATGGTCGGAATCGGAGGATCGATCATTAAATATCCGATGCTGCTCTATATTCCACCTCTGCTTGGAATGGCGGCCTTCACTGCACATGAAGTGTCTGGCATTAGTGCTATCCAAGTGTTTTTTGCGACAATTTCTGGTGTATGGGCGTATCGCAAAAGCGGATACATCAATAAGACGCTTATCATTTACATGGGAATAGCGATTTTAGCTGGCAGTTTTATCGGTGGATATGGATCGGACTTGCTTTCCGAGAATACCATCAATCTTATCTATGGGGTTTTGGCTACGGTTGCAGCGATTATGATGTTCATCCCGAAAAAGGAGTTAAACGATGTTTCTGCTGACCAATTGACGTTCAATAAATGGCTTGCCGCCGTTTTGGCATTCGTCGTTGGGGTAGCGGCAGGAATTGTAGGGGCCGCGGGCGCTTTTATTTTAGTGCCTATCATGTTGGTGATTTTAAAGATACCAACGCGGGTGACGATAGCAACTTCGCTCGCCATTACGTTTATTTCTTCTATCGGAACTACGGTTGGAAAGATTGCAACAGGGCAAGTTTTATATGGCCCTGCGTTCATTATGGTTGTTGCAAGCATCGTAGCTGCGCCGATCGGGGCAAAAATCGGACAGAAAACAAATACGAAAATATTAACTGGTTTATTAGCAGCGCTCATTTTAGGAACTGCTATTAAAATCTGGGTGGATTTTTAGTAGGATAAAAGAATGTTTTCAAGATTTGTGCGCATACCTCTTGTCCTCATACGATGTTGACATATTCTACAATGAAGGGATGGACGTGACTAAATATGGGCAGGAGGTTTAAGTCATGTCATTATTTTTCGAGGATGAAATTCGGAAAGTGCAAAGCAAGATTGGCCCGGACGGTTTGAAAGAGATGATGGCGCAAGATCCTCGACGCAATGGTCAGTTAGAGAAAAACAACTCGACCAATTGGAGTCTAAGTGGAGTGCGCCTTGATCCGAAGGAACGCTTATAACATAACAAAAACACTTGTATCAGAAGCGTAGATACAGGTGTTTTTTTATCCTGTCCAGCATAACTGCACCGTCGATTTAATACATTGAAACAATGATAAATAGAAAGGATGAGGCATTGAGACGCGTTCTTTTATTTACCGCAACGTTTTTTGTAGGAACCGTGTTAGGCATAATTGTCACAGTCATTATGGAATCACTTTAATGGCGGTGGATGTTGACGAATACAGAATTGATTTTCATGCAGTTGCTAAGCTTAAAAGTTGATTCGCTTGAAGTGTGCACCGCTCGAAGAAAAAGCTGTTTCTCTAGAAAGAAGTGCGTCGCCGCTCGAAGGCAGTTCGCAATCGCTTGAAGCCAGAAGTAAATTGCTCGATGTAGTATCGCGCCCGTTCGAATATGTAAGCAGAACGCTTGAAAATGGCCTCCAACCGCTCAAAAACTCACAATTCACCGCTCGAATGCAACAGCAGCCTAAACCATATTAATTTGTCATCATGTAAATGAGCATTCTTACTATGCATTACTGTATGATTTGCTGTAAAGCTTTATCAATCGTCTCATATTTAAATTGAAATCCTTCCTTCTCCAAACGATCAGGGACAACCCAGCGGCTTTTCAAAATTAGTTCTGTTTCAGTACGTATTATAACTGCGCCTATTTTGAGCATCCATTTAGGGGAGGGGAGGCCGAACTTTCGATTCATTGTGCTGCGTAATTGTGCCATGAGCTCCCGATTTGTAATGGGATATGGCGCTGAACAGTTGAAGACACCCTGCAGTTGCTCGTTTTTCTTTAGAAATAAGACGATTCGGTACACATCTTCTATATGGACCCAGCTGAACATTTGGCTGCCGGTGCCTTGTACGCCACCCAAGCCGAAACGGACAAGATTCATATAAGGCTCCATGACTCCGCCGTCTTTTCCTAAAACGATGGCGATCCGCAATGCGACTTTTCTTGTCTTCGGCAGGTCAAATGCAAAAAGGGATGCCTCCCATGCTTTCGCGACGTCGACTGAAAAGCCGCTTCCAATTTCTCCGTCTCTCTCTGTCATTGGACGATCTTCCGCATGCCTGTAAATCGTAGCGGTGCTTGAATTGATCCACAGAGGTGGAGGGGTGCTGCAAACAGATAGGGCATGCCCCAATAATTCGGTAGTTTCTGTTCTTGATTGCATAATCTCCTTTTTGTTCTTTTCGTTGTAACGGCAATTGACCGTTTTTCCTGCAAGATTGATGAGCATTTCTGAGCCTTCCAATGCCTCCACGATTCGCGCGTGATTCCGCCAATTGATATGCTGTGGATTTCTTGAAATCATAATTACTTCATATCCTGAATCCACGAATTTCTTTTCAAAATATTGGCCGATGAAACCAGTGCCTCCAGCTATGACAATTTTCTTTTTCATCTCATCCACTCTTTCAGTCTATTCTTACTGAATAGGACGGCAGATTGTTTGAAAAAGGTGCCTGCATGGTCATAGGGATTTATTTAGATGAATCCTCAATAAGTTCTTTAGGACAGCTAAATCTTCTGAATAATACATACTTTACTAAATAGAAATGGTAAAATAGAGGAAGAGATGGGGTGTTTGAATGGGAAATGAAGAAAAAATTTTGATACTAAGGAATTTGACGATGACGTATGGCAATCATACGGTCTTAAACGGCATAAATCTTGAGGTTGGGCATGGAGAAATTATCGGATATATCGGTCCGAATGGAGCAGGGAAAAGTACTACAGTAAAGATTATGCTTGGTCTACTTCAAGATTACAAAGGACAAGTGGTCCTGTTTGGAGAGGATATTTCATCTGGAAATCCTGCTTACAAGCGGAGAATTGGCTATGTGCCGGAGCAAGCGGAAGTGTATGATAACTTGACAGCGATGGAGTATTTGACATTTACAGGAGAGTTGTATGGGCTTGACCGTTCGTTTGCGGAACAAAAAGCGAAAAAGCTTATGGAAGAATTTGAATTAGGGGATGTGTTGCACTCACGTCTTTCTTCATTTTCAAAAGGAATGAAACAGAAAGTGCTTATCATTTCGAGCTTGCTGCATAATCCGGATCTGTTATTTTACGATGAGCCGCTTAGTGGGTTGGATGCCAACAGTATGATGATCATCCGGGAAATGCTTGCTCAGCTTGCCGCTCAAGGGAAAACGATCTTTTATTCCTCGCATATTATGGACATCGTCGAGAAGATTAGCAACCGGATCGTATTGCTCTTTAACGGATCCATCGTGGCGGATGGCAGTTTCGAAGAATTGCAGGCGATGAGCGAGAAAGGTTCGCTATCGGATATCTTTAATCAATTGACAGGCTTTACGGATCATGAGAGCAGGGCGGCAAAATTCATTTCCATTGTTGAGGATGGCGATATGAATGAGTGAGTTCCGTTCGATTGTCTTTCTTTCCAAATTCAAAAGGCTCTTCAACAAGGCTGGCGTCGATTACGATGCGATGGAAACGATATTGCGCATGAAGCTGACGATGGACGGCAGAAGGGTACCAACGATCTTCAGTGATACGAAGAAAAAGAAAGAGGGCAATCAATTCCTCAAATCATTATGGGTCTATGCAATCTATGGACTCATGCTTGTGCCATTCTTGTTTTTCGGAGCCGACAATGCAATTTTCCAAATGAGCATCATATATAGCATGGTTCTTTTCATTTTAACGACTACGATGATTTCCGACTTTTCCTCGGTGTTGCTTGATGTGCGTGATAAGACGATTTTACAGACGAAGCCGGTCAGTTCAAGGACAGTCAATACAGCAAAAGTGATCCACATTATGATTTACATGTTTTTCATAGCCGGATCTTTCGTCGCAGTTCCGATTGTAGTCGGCTTGTTTAGAAATGGCATACTGTTTACTTTGCTCTTCATTGCCACATTGTTTCTTGCAATGCTTTTTATCGTCGTTTTCACGACATTACTGTATATTGCGGTGCTACGCTTTTTTGATGGCGAAAGATTGCGGGACATCATAAATTATATGCAAATTCTTTTATCGATCGGTATCATCATCGGATACCAAATTGTCATCCGTCTCTTTAATGTAGTTGATATGGATCTGACGTACACATTTAGCTGGTGGCATGTTTTCCTTCCGCCGATGTGGTTTAGCGGTCCGTTCGATTTGATTTTAAATCAAAACCATGCTCCGGAGATCATACTATTCTCTGTACTTTCGGTTCTTGTGCCAGTCCTGTCCATGCTTCTCTATACGAAGCTTATGCCGACCTTTGAAAGCAATATGGATAAACTCATGACCAGCGCGAAAAACAGGACGCGAAAAAAGGAATGGTGGGTGAATTTCTGGGCGCAACTATGTTGCAGGTCACGAGAAGAGAAGATGTTCTTCCGTTTCGCTTCTTTGATGATGAAACAGGAGCGAGATTTCAAGTTGAAAGTGTATCCGTCCCTCGGTCTTTCGATCGTATTTCCGTTCATCTTCATTTTCACGGATTTACAAACGAAGACTTGGGCAGAAATCGCAACAGGAAAATCGTACATGTATATTTATTTTGCCAATATGATGATTCCACCGATCATCAACATGTTGAAGTATTCCGCGAACTACAAAGGCGGCTTCCTATTCAAAACAACGCCGATCGAGCAGCCAGCAATCGCCTATAGCGGCGCGCTGAAAGCGTTTTTAGTGAAGCTGTACGCACCGATATTTGTACTGCTTTGCATCGCGCTCATGGCCATCTACTCGTGGCGGATTGCACCAGATTTATTTGCAGTGTTATTGGGTGCGGTTTTACAGACGCTGCTGACGTATAAGTGGCTTGGAGGGGGAAAATTCCCGTTTACGGAATCGGCCGAGTTTGCACAATCGGAAGGATCTGGCCCAGTCATATTGCTTAGTTTGGCTGCAGGTGCGTTTGTCATCATGCATTTCATCGCAAGTGCATTTACAGTGGGCATTTATATTTACATCGTCCTTCTATTAGCTGTCACTCTGCTTGGCTGGCGCAACGTCTTCAAAATGAAGAAAACAGCCTAAATGTTTCATGCACACGTACCGACACAATAAAAAACGCCACCTTTTGCGGGTGGCGTTTCAGACTGTAGAAAAAGTATCTTTTCACTTTGTCTACAGTCATTTAAAGGTTTGTAGTCATGAGAAAGGTGTTTGCCCAGCTTGGCTTGAAAACGCTTGTCAAGGAAGGCAACCTAAGAACGCCACCTATTACAGGCGGCGTTTCCTTTATTCTTGAGTTTCTGTAGCCGTTTCTTGATCTTCCTGCGGCTTTGCCCGATATACAATGAAGGAAAGGAAGATTGCTACGATGGATATGGCGAAGGAGATGAAATAAACAAGCTCCACACCAGCTACCATAGCCAAATTGTTCGTTACAGGGTCATCAGGCGTCGCAGAGTTTTCTAAGAAATGCAATTTCCTGGCATTTAAAATACTAATGAAAACGGACACACCGATTGCTCCGGCGACAGGCTGCAACGTTGACATTACCGCCGTGCCATGAGGATAAAGTCGCTTCGGAAGCTGATTCAGTCCGTTCGTTTCGGCAGGCATCATAATGGCAGATACAGTAAGCATGATCAAAATGTATCCAACGACAACGACCCAAACTGGCGTATCGACCGTCAACCGACTCATCATGAACATCGTTCCGCTTAAAACGAGCGTTGCCGGAATCATTAACACGCGCGGCCCAAATTTATCGAAAAGATGACCCATAAATGGCGACATGATACCGTTTAAAATACTGCCGGGCAATAGCACTAATCCAGCTGCTGCAGCAGTAAGAGCGAGCGGTCCTTGCATATAGAGCGGCAAGATGATTTCCGAAGCGAACATGGCCATAATGATAATTAAAAACATAATGACCGCATGTGTGTACATTGGGTATTTAAATACGCGTAAGTCCATGACAGGCTCTTCCAACTTCAATTGCCTTAACGCAAATAATACAATCCCAACGATACCTAAAATGATAAATATGAATACATTCGGGCTGCTAAATCCATTGGCGCTCTCACCGAACGCACTAAAACCGTAGACGATTGACCCAAATCCAATTGTAGAATAGACTAACGAGATTACGTCGATCTTTGGCTTTGTCACTTCAGAAACGTTAATTAAGTATTTGTAAGCAAAAGCGAGTGAAAATACGGCAAACGGAATTACTGTGATAAACAGATAACGCCATCCCAAATATTCAACAATGATACCAGATAACGTTGGCCCAAGTGCTGGCGCAAACATGATCACTAATCCAACTAACCCCATCACTTTGCCTCGACGTTCCGGCGGGAAAATAAGCAAGAATACGTTGAAAATGATTGGCATCAATAAACCAGTTCCAACAGCCTGAATCAATCGGCCGACCAATAAAATTGAAAACGTAGGTGCGCAGGCGCTAATAATGGTTCCGATTGTGAAGACAGTCATCGTTCCTAAAAACAGTTGACGAGTCGTAAACCATTGCAGAAGCAGCGCTGAAATTGGAATGACGACTGCCATGACAAGCATGAAGCCTGTTGCCATCCATTGCACCGTTGGCAATGATATAGAGAACTCCTCCATTAAAGTAAGGAGTGCAATATTTAATAATGTTTCATTTAAAATTGCAAAGAAAGCTCCAATAATGAGCGATAACATAAGCGGCATTACTTTTACATTTGGATTATCCGCTAGGTATTCATATTGTTTCTGTTCCAAACAAAAAACTCCTTTCAACGATCCGTTTTGCAGGAAGGCTTTCTTGTATGAAAGCGGACGAAAAGGAGCATTCCTGTATTGGGAAACCAATTATCAGGAAATAAAAAAAGAGGGAATAACCTCCCTCTTAGTTTGTTTATGGATTTTTGACAAAAAGGCAGACCGATTCCGAACACTTCGCACACATGCAAAGCCTTCCTAAGCTATTCAATTAGCTACGAGAAGAAACTCGGAATTTGATAGTTGCCATTTGAAAACCCTCCGTTCGAAAAATGTAGGCCTATAATAACATACAAATAGGTGCCTGTGCAAGGTTTAATTCAGAAAATACATTTCAATTGCACAAAAAAGAAATATGGAGGCTCAACCAATCCGTACTAAATGGACTTCCATTTGTATTCCGATAGGCACCGATATCGTACCAGCACAATGCTATGCCAATTGCTGTTCAGCAAACTCACGGTATAGCGGATGTGTTGCGGCCAATTCTTCATGTGTGCCGCTTCCGGTAATGCGCCCTTTTTCGATAAAAAGTATTTTATCTGCATGGACGATCGTCGATAATCTATGAGCAATGACGAATGTTGTACGTCCTTCCATTAAGCGGCTTAGCGCCTGCTGGACAACGCCTTCTGACTGACTGTCAAGGCTTGCGGTCGCTTCGTCCATCATGAGCAATTTAGGGTCTCGCAGGAAGGCTCTTGCGATTGCGATCCGTTGCCGTTGACCGCCGGATAGCTTCACACCACGTTCGCCGACTTCCGTATCAAGTCCTTTCGGAAAATCACGAATGAACTGATCGGCATACGCCATTTCGGCGACTTTCCATAATTGGTCATCTGTTATTTCATGGGGATTTTCCAAACCGTATGTCAAATTCTCCCGAATCGTGCCAGCCATCATAGCGCTCTCTTGCGCAACGTATCCGATTTGGCTGCGCCAAGAAGCGAGTGAAACATTTTGGATTGGTGTATCTCCGACGAGAATTTCTCCTGTAGTTGGTTCATAGAAACGTTCCATTAGACCAAACACAGTCGTTTTTCCGCCGCCACTCGGTCCTGCAAAAGCGATCATTTCACCAGGATTCGCTTGGAATGAAATGCTATCCAACACCGGCTCTTCCTCTGTGTAAGAGAACGATACATCCTTCACTACAATTGGCTGATTGGCAATGTCTTTCACAACGCCATCCTGCCCACTTTCAAGCGGTAGTTCCATAATTTCAATAATCCGTTCCGTCGCACCTTTCGCTTTTTGCAACTGCGTAAAGAACATCGCAAACGTTGTAATTGGCATAATGATTTGGAATAAATAAAGCAGGAAAGCGACGAGCGTTCCGGTGGACATCGCCCCGCTCGCAACACGCATTCCTCCGTAGCCAATGATCATGACGATGACAAGTATGACAACAAACTGCATAATTGGTGCAACCAACGCGAAAATTTTCGCTTCACGCAACCCGAATTTCAGAAGTCTGCCAATGCCTTCCAACCCTTTTGCTTCTTCATCCTTTTCCGCGGTTGACGCTTTCATAAGGCGGATTTCGCTAAGTGTTTGCTGAACACTTCCTGTAAACGCCGCTGTTTCATCTTGTAAACCGCGTGATATTTTCGCCATCCTTTTCCCTAATGGAATCATAACAATTAAAGTGACCGGCACTGCAATCAGCATGATCAGCGTCATCTTCCAATCCATGATGAAGAGCAATGTAACGGCACCGATGATGGAGATCATACCGGTGATGAATTGTGGAAAATGATCGGTAATTAAATCTTTAACGACACTCGTATCATTGACGACGCGGCTCACGGTTTCTCCGCTTGACGTCTGATCGTAATAACCGACCGGCAAGCGCACGAGCTTAAGCCACATCCGTTCCCGCAAACTTGCAACGATTTTCTGCCCGACCGCAGCAAGCAAATAAATCGAAATCCCGCTTATAATCGCTTGAACGACAAAAGCTACACCAATTGCGATGAGCAACGGCATGCTTAAAGACGATACAGAAAAGCCGTCAACCAAATTTTTTGTCAATATAGGCACGACCAACCCTGCGAGCGTCGTAATGATGCTTGCCGATAACCCGATGAATAGAGCACCTTTCGGGATTTTCGTCGATAAAATTAATTGTATAAAAGGTTTTAATCCGTTTTGTTCCTTATTCAAATAAAACCCTCCTTTAACCAGCCATTCCTTCTGAATGAAGAATAGCCGATTCAAATGTAACAGAATGAAAGGAATCCGTCTTCTATTAACTATACGGGAGCAGGAATAATTCGTTTCAGTTTTTTTGTAGCGTAATAGACTGTTCTTGGCGGGACAGAAGGAGTTCTAAAGAATGTGGCGTATAGTAAGGGGAGTCATACGGTTAACAAATACAATAAATAACGGGAGGCAATTATGACTACAAGGGATCTCATCTATTTCGTGCTATTCATTGCAAGTTCATGTTACAGCGTTTTTATGTATTTTCTCACGCTAACAGACCATGTTTTCATTACATCTGAAATACCTATTCACTATACACCGATTGAGGCGAAAGTGTACGTTGCACTAACAATTAGCACTACGTTCACATTTGTCATTACGATTTTATTATCGGAGAAATCTATTATATATATAACAACTTCTATTTTCGGGATTGTCTCGATGCTTTACGCATTCGGAACGATCAGAACCTATTATCGATTTCCCGATAGCATGGATTTATTAACCACTTTGGCAATGCCAATGATGTTTATCATACCAACTTTTTTAGGTGTTGTGACCATAGTGAGAAGGAGGAAAAAGAAAATCAATTTGTCGATGTTCGTTCAGACGGTTAAGTAATCTAGTTAGAAAAAGCTACTTGTGGCATGTAACCACAAGTAGCATCTGTGTTGATGAAACCACGTTTTATAAAGCCGATTGAACAATCTTTCTATAATACCTTATAGTTAACACCGCAAAGATTAAGTAGATCAATGTGTAAATAACCATTGCAATTGAAGCGGGCACAGTAATATCCGACATGAATATGAAGGAAGCGGATTTGATCGCAAAGATGGAATGCAACAGTCCGATAAGTAGCGGCAAGCCGAAGACAAATATTTGTTTACGGACGATACCACGCATTACATCTTGGACAGTAAATCCTAATTGGCGCAATGTTATATAACTATTTCTCTCTTGTTCTGCTTCCGTCATTTGCTTGAAGTATAGAATGCTTCCTGTTGAAATGAGGAATACAAGACCAAGGAATCCCGAGATGAAGATGAGCAACCCATTGTTTTGCATATTTGATATATAGTTCGAATAATAATCAAATTTTGCCTGATTAGGGTGTGTCATTTCTGAATAGATGTCCGATGCCTTGGCCAGGTTTTCTTTATCTATGATATGAACTGCAAAGTATGTTGTAACAGGTTTTTTTCCGTTTTTATTTGCAGAAAGCTGTTCTATTTCCCGATAAAAGTCTTCGCTTACTACAAAATGAGAACCAACTCGCGGTGGGTTTAATACATTTCCTTCCTCTATCTTTAAAACGGAGATGTCTACTTCCTGATGGGGGGTAAACAATTTGAAGTTTACCGGGACTTCAGTAGTCTGCATGATCCAATATAAAGATGCATCGTAAAAAGAAGCTGTTCTGTTTTTAGGAAGATCGATATCCATGCCAACCTGCTGTAATTGCTTTTCATTTACAATATTCACCCCAAATGTTCCGTTTATCAATTTAGGGATGCTGTTTTCGTCAAATTCGCCCTCTAAGTTTAATACATCAATCGGAGAGTATTGATATGCGATTTTTTGTTGCTCAAGTTGTTCAATAAATTGTTTTGCTTTTGATTCACCCGTTCCTTCTGCATTCGGTGTAAACAAAAAATCGACGGGATAGATTAGGCGGGTTTCCTTTTCTGTCGAATAATAGAGGGAATATGCTCCGGCTAACATTGTTAACGTCATCGCGGACAATACTGTAATAATTGTCAATGAATTCGCATTGCCTTTCATCCGGTGCATGATTGGCGCTAACGATAAACTATTATACAGTCCAAGATGGCCTTGTTTCTGCTTTCTAATTTGATAAAACAACCAACTGATCGTCACTCGGAACAATAAATAAGTGCCGAGAATCGTCGAAGCCAAAACAGCTAGCATATTGAAGAAGAGCAGTGCATTGAGCATATTACCTGACAGCCAATAGCCGAAGACAATTAAGCCAATTCCCAATAGAGCTAAAAACGCAGAACGGAAGGCTTTTGGCTTTTTCGGATGCTCGCCGGTTTTATCCGCATTGAATAAGGACAACAATGTGTTGCGATAGACGGCAATGAGCATCTGAATTGAAGTTAGGACAATAATTGCCAAGAAGACAATGATTGTTTGAGTAACGGCAGCAGTCGAGAATGATAACTCGATAAACCCATCAAAGCCGATTAATTTCATGAGTAGCATTAAAAAGATCCGAGAAACTAATATGCCTGTGCCGATACCGAAAGCTAAAGCACCTGCGCTCAGTAATGTATTTTCAATAATTAACAACCGTGCGACGGCACCCTTCGTAAGTCCGATCAACTGATAGAGTCCGATTTCCCTGCTTCTTCTCTTTAAAAATATCGCATTCGCATAAATGACGAAGATGCCCGCAATGAATAACAGCAAAACACCTGCAGCTTTAAATGCTTTCCCCATATTTCCGCCAGATTGTGCCACGACCGATGGATCATGTTGCAGTGTTGCAAAGACAAAATATAAAACGACGCTGAAAATAAGCGCGAAAAAGTATAAATAATAATGTTTGATGTTTTTCCGCATGCTGCGGACAACAAGATCAAAGAGCGTCAACGCTGTCACCGCCTAAGATGCCTTGGACTTTCAGGATTTCCTGGAAGAAGGCTTGTCTCGATTGGTCGCCGCGATATAGCTCTGAGTAGATGTTGCCGTCTTTCAAAAAAACGACTCGGCTACAGTAGCTTGATGCGACAGGGTCATGTGTCACCATCATAATCGTGACGCCGCGCTGTTTATTGACGTCTTCCAAAGTCCCTAATAAGGAGGATGCTGATTTTGAGTCCAGTGCACCGGTCGGTTCATCCGCAAACACCATTGATGGTTTATTAATGAGAGCCCTTGCGGCGGATGTACGTTGTTTTTGCCCGCCAGAAATTTCATGTGGATATTTATCCGCCAAGTCCTTAATTCCTAAAATATCGACAATTGAATTGAATTGATCTTCCGCAACCCGCTTTTTCATTTTGCCAAGAGAAACTGGCAAGAGAATATTCTCTTTCACTGTTAACGTATCTAACAGATTGTAGTCTTGAAAGATGAAGCCCAATTGGTCGCGCCTAAATGCAGATAACTCACGGTCTTTCATCTTCGAAATATCCGTATCTCCAATAAGGATTGTGCCTTCTGTCGTACGGTCAATCGTTGCAAGGACGTTTAAAAGCGTCGTTTTGCCGGCACCCGATGCACCCATGATTCCGACAAACTCGCCTTCCATTACTCGCAGGTCAATGCCTTTCAATACTTGCTGAACATTGCCCCGGCTGCCATAGGATTTCCGGATGTTTTGTGCATGTAACACTGTTTTATATTGGTCCATCATTGTTCCCTCCCTGTTTGCTATATCCTTATAGTAGATGACGACATGTATATAGTCGTACGATTTATGTGACAAACAGGTCGGTCAACATTACATTGTTGTCATGTTCGAGTTGCATCAAAGTCATTTTCAATAGAAAAGGTGATTGCCATCGTCGTTCCTTCATTTATTTTGGAATGCGCCGATAGGGAAACTCCAATTTTTGAGGCGACTTGGTGTGCTATATATAAACCTAAGCCTGTCGCCGCATTATGAAGCCTTCCCGTCTCTCCGGTAAAACCTTTGTCAAAAATGCGGGGGAGGTCATGGGCAGGAATTCCGGATCCTTCGTCTTTTATTAATAAAACGGCGTGCCCGCTCTGTGTACGATCCGTTCTAATGGAAATGATCCCTCCGTCGGGGCTATATTTCACGGCATTTGTCAACAATTGTCGGATGATGAATCGGCACCATTTACTGTCCGTAATAACTTCCATTTCTTCTCCTTCAATATCCACCCCAATATTTTTCTCAATGCACCATGATTGAAGTTCTCGTACTTCAGGGGTAATCAATTGTGCCACTTCGGTTTTATTTAATGAATAATCTGTTCCAAGTGACGGCAACCGTGAAATATAGAGCTGGCGATCAATGAGCAAATGGACGCGAAGCCAGTCCGATTCGATTTTTCGGATTATAGGATCTTGTCTGTTTGCATCGATTGTTAATTTCATGGAGGTAAGCGGGGCTTTCACTTCATGGACCCATGCTGCTGTATAATCACTTTCCATAAGATTTGCAGCTTTTATTTCCGATAGTTTCTCCAATTGATCATTCGCTACTTGCCGCAGCAATTCATTGATCGTATAGTCGCGGGAGAAAAATGGTTCAGGAAGTCCTTCGTGCCAATCTTGTGAATGAATTTCTGCTGCATGCAACAGTTCCTTTACATATTGTGTCTCTTTTTTAAAACGCCACATGAAGAATGTAATGAAGAGGGCAATCAGTAGCATATCCAAGTAGATGAGAGAGCTTATTTTTATAGAAAGCCCTTTATCGATCCAAATAAGGACATTCGTAAATGAAAGTGATAATACAAATAGAAGTATCCAGCTTTTCATATCTTTTATGTACGCAATGAACATCGTCTCCACCTCATAAGCTGACTGCCATATAGCCCATCCCTTTTTTTGTAATAATCGCATCACCAAGACCGATATCCGATAGCTTTTGGCGAAGCCTTGTCACATTTACCGTAAGTGTATTGTCGTTGACAAATCGTTCATCGTCCCAAAGCTTGCGGATTAATTCATCCCGAGAGACGATCTCATCCTTCGCTTGGACGAGTACAGCCAATATGAAAAATTCATTTTTCGTCAATTCTACTTCATTGCCATTAAGCCGAATTATGCCGCGCTTCATATCAATCATCGCGCCATTCCATTCTAATACATCTGCTGTTTCATCCGTATACGCATAAGTTCTCCGAAGTATTGCTTGTATTTTTGCAAGTAAAACATCTGTGTGGAACGGTTTCTGGATATAATCATCTGCTCCCATATTCATGGCCATCACCATATCCATTGGATGATCCCGCGACGACAGAAAGATAATCGGAACTTTTGAAATAGCCCTAATCTCACGGCACCAATGGAATCCGTCATATGCAGGCAACTGAATGTCCAAAATGATGAGATGGGGCTTATCTTCAATGAAAGCCCCCATTACGTCATGGAAATTCGTTGGTCCCGACACATGAAGCGACCATTGTCCGAGGCGTTCTTTAAGTGAATTAAAAATCGCCCGATCATCTTCTACAATAAAGATTTTCATATCCATCTCATACACGCCCTTCCTTATGTTTATTATAGACGCGCGCGTCAAACTTGGGAAAGATTATTATGGACAGCGTGAGCAGCTATGGGAAAACATTGTTTTGCGGAAAAGGGAAGAAGGTAAATGTGTCCCCATAAAAGCTCTATAGTCAATTTAATCCATTATTGAGTTAACACATAGTTAATGCGTGCAAATAAATTGTTCGTCTCACTACGTAGCTTTTGATACACTTCAATGAATTCTTCTTTGTTTTCTTCTATATTTTCAAACCTCCCAATCCGTTCCCAAAGCGAACTGATCATCATCATATTGTCGTACATCACCATATCCGTTACTGATTGGGGTGCTGGCAATAGAACAGTCGGAGATCCAAGAGTAAAGAAATCATTTTGGACGTTGTTTAGGACAGGATGATCCCATTCCTCATTTTCTATAATATAGCCAATATCGTTTAATAGCGGCGCTGTAAGAATGACGATTTGCATTATGCCTCTCTCCAAATTTGTTGCCTCTTCCCAAGTTCGATAGTCTGATGCAGGCGTTCCTATCAAATCTTCTGGCTGGGCGGACAGAAACAGCTTATAGACCGACGGAATTTCTGATTTATCGATTTGGTAAGCAACATTATTTGTAATGTCGATATAGGCATCTGCAAAGTTTGTTATATTCGTGACCTTCTGATCATCGCTTACAATGGCCCGCACCGGAAAGTCATCCATTGCGAAGCGAACAATCCCCTGTTCCTCAGCCATTTTCATATATTCAGTCATCGTATGTTTTTTGGCAAAATTGCCTTCATCATTATAGACCGACGGAATGCCAACTGTTAAAATCCCTGCTTTTATATACATGTCTCCATCATTCGCGTCATCTTCTCCAATTGTCTCTACCTGTTTTTCGTCTACTTCCTTCTTTTCAACGTTATTTTTTTCTATATCCGTTTCGGTCTCCATTTGCGACTGTTCCTCTATGTCAGTGGACTTTTCCGGTATTGAACACGCTGTCAATAGAATGGTCGTCGCTAAAAGAACCAATATTTTATTCAAACAAATCCCTCCCATATGTTTGTAATATATACAAAGAGAAGTGGAAAAGGTTTCAATGAGGATTGAAAAGGTTGGAAATGATTCTTTTGGTACTGCAAGTTAAACGCCGAAATCGGCACTTACGTAATTATAAAATAGATCCGTAGTGTGAGAATTATAAGATTGAATATTCCGCAAAAGTATTTATTGATGCAAAAAAATAGGATAAAGGGCGATATTCGTGAGAGGATATGAAGAGGAAAGATAGAGGCAGCGTTTTCGCTTGCCCGTTGTGGAGGAGCCAGAAAGCTTGAGCTGCTCGCTCTTAACCGACCGAGAGTAGAAGCTATCGACCCGAAATGTGTGTAGACGCTGTTACAACTGCTCGAAAATACCAAGAAGGATGTGATCATGATGACGAAAAATAATGATGGATGGCATTTGGAGAATAGTTATGCACAACTCCCGGAAGCTTTTTTCACTGAAACATCACCGGAGCATTCTCCATCACCTCAAATTGTGATGTTGAACGAATCATTATGTGGGGATTTAGGGTTGGACCCGCAAATGTTAAACAGCGAAGAAGGCATTGCAATATTGGCAGGCAATCGGATCCCTGATGGAGGCAAATCGATTGCGCAGGCGTATGCGGGCCACCAGTTCGGACATTTTACGATGTTAGGCGATGGACGCGCGGTTTTATTAGGAGAACAAATAATGCCTAACGGCAAGCGTGTTGATATTCAATTAAAAGGATCGGGGCGTACACCTTTTTCACGAGGAGGGGATGGGCGTGCGGCACTTGGTCCAATGCTGAGGGAATATTTGATTAGCGAAGCGATGCATGCGCTCAAAATTCCAACGACTCGAAGCCTTGCAGTTACAGTTACAGGAGCCCCGGTCTATAGAGAGGAAGTGTTGCCAGGTGCAATATTGACTCGAGTGGCGCTAAGCCATTTGCGGGTTGGAACGTTTCAGTATGCTGCAGCACGTCAGGAGACTGATGATTTGCGGACATTGGCCGATTACGCGATTCACCGACATTATCCGCATATCGAAAATGACAAGAACCCATACCATACATTTTTAAAAAGTGTCATTGAGCGACAGGCGGAGCTTGTTGCAAAATGGCAGCTTGTCGGTTTCATCCACGGCGTTATGAATACGGACAATGTTTCGATTAGTGGAGAGACGATTGACTACGGGCCTTGCGCATTTATGGATACGTATGATCCCTCTACAGTATTCAGTTCAATTGACAGGGAAGGACGGTATGCTTACGGCAATCAGCCGGGCATTACGGAATGGAATTTGTCTCGTTTTGCTGAAACGCTGCTACCATTATTGCATGAGGATACAGACGAGGCGGTCAATATTGCACAGGAAGCAATTTCCGGGTTTGCTGAACGTTTTCATAGGTATTGGATGGCCGGAATGCGAAGCAAGATAGGCATTTTCAATGAAGAGAAAGAGGATATGCTCCTTGTGAAAAAACTACTGCGCATTATGCAAGACCAGAAAGCGGATTATACGAATACGTTTAGAGCGTTCACTTTAAATAAAGCCGAGAATCTTCCTTTCTTTGATCACCCTGAATTTCAGCAATGGCTTAAGGAATGGAAAGACAGGCTTTCTCGACAAACCGAAACAGAAGAGGAAGCCTATCAATTAATGAAAGAAAGCAACCCTGCAATCATTCCACGCAACCATCGTGTTGAAGAAGCACTTGAATCTGCGGTTGAAAACGGTGACCTTCGTGCGATGGAGAGACTGTTGGCAGCATTATCGGACCCTTATTCGTATTCGGAGAAGCAGGAAGTATATATTGCGCCGTCTAATTCAACTGATCCCTACCAAACGTATTGTGGAACATAAGTGCTCGCGTGAGACACGATACCGTATAAAAAAGAAGCAGGCAGCCAATCATTCTTCGTTTAATTGGCTACCTGCTGTATTTTACCAAGAAACATATGCTTCATACAGGCAACTAGGCAAAAACTTAGTAACTTTGTATTCTTTTCACTGCAGGCATACGTTGGAGCCGTAATGCAACGACGACGCCGATTGCCGCTCCGCTGATGCTTGAAACGAGGAAAGGCGGCATGAAGAAAAATGCAGTGACGGTCGTTCCCATTAAAATAGCAGCGTAAGGAACTGCGAAAAGGGATGCAATAATTCCTGTTCCGATAATTTCTCCTAATGCTGCAAGCAATGCCTTGCCCGATTGTTTATAGAGCAAACCTGCAAGCGCTGCTCCGATCATGCCTCCCGGGAAAGCGAGCAAGGAGCCAGTGCCTGTTAAAACGCGCACAAGTCCAGTCATAAAAGCGATAATGACGGCAGGCAAGGGTCCTAACAGTATGGCGGCGATCACATTGACAGCATGCTGAATCGGATAGGCGCGTGCGATGCCTGCCGGAAAGGAGACGAAAATGGAACCTGCAATAGCAATTGCCGTAAAGGCGGTCATAAGAACAAGCTTCCGTGTTGTCATTGCAAAGCACTTCTCTTAACTGCCCATTGGTTTGCCGTATGTTTTAGCTGTTTTGCTGCTATTTCGGGGTTCTCCGCGGAAGCAATCGAAGAAATGATGGAAATCCCGTGAGCTCCAGCTTTAAAAACCGGTTCGGCATTAGTTGCCGTAATGCCGCCGATTCCTACGATTGGCAACTCAGGAAAAAGAGTACTGACTTTTTCAATTAAAACAGTTCCAGCAACAGGCTTTGCATCGTCTTTCGATACTGTTTCGTAGACTGGTCCGATACCTACATAATTTGCCCCGGCCGCAATAGCCGCTTTTGCCTCATCCACTGAATGGACGGAAACTCCTACTATTTTATCTGCCCCAATCTTTTCTCGAACGAATGCCGCATCTGTGTCATCTTGTCCGACATGAACCCCATCAGCACCGATTTCAATCGATAGGTCAACGTCATCGTTGACAATGAACGGAACACCGTATTGCTTACATAGTCTTTGGCAGCTTTGGGCAAATGCTTTCTTTTCCGTTCGAGCAAGTGCATTCGGTCCTTTTTCACGAAACTGAAAACAAGTGATGCCGCCTTTCAAAGCGTCCTCCAAAACGGATAACGGGTCTGTAGCATTTATAGAACCCATAATGAAATAAAGCTTGTAGTCAACGTTTTTCAATCAACTCCACATCCTTCCGTGCCCTATTGCCTCGTAATCTGTAGGCAGCATGGTTTGTAGGTCCATGCCCGTTGCCAATGGACAAACCATCTTCAATTGCAGCATGGATAAAATGTTTGGCTGTTATGACTGCTTCCGTCATTGGTGCTCCTTTCGCAAGCTCCGCTGTAATGGCAGCGGCGAATGTGCATCCCGTTCCATGAGTGTCTTTCGTTTGGATCCGTTTGCTTTTCATAATAAAGCGCTCGCCGTCCGCTGATACGAATAAATCCTCTGCGAAAGGTGTATCTTCCCGATGGCCTCCTTTTAGCAGGACAGCTCCTGCACCCATTTCCAATAATCGCTTCGCAGCTATCTCCATATGTGATAATGAAGTGATCGGCATTTCTGCTAACACTTCTGCTTCGGGAATATTTGGCGTAAGAAGAGCGGCCATTGGAATTAACCGTTCCTTTAAAGCGACAATTGCGGCTTGCTGGAGAAGAGAGGCACCTCCTTTTGCAATCATGACTGGATCAATGACGAAAGGAAATGTAGGATATCGACTTAACGTATCGCTGATCGCTTCGATAATTTCAGCGGAAAACAGCATGCCTGTTTTTGCTGCTCCGATCGTAAAGTCATCCAATATTGCTTCAAGCTGAGCAATGACAATACTTGTGTCAATGGGCTGTACCGCATGTACCCCTAATGTATTTTGAGCTGTGACAGCAGTCAATGCTGAAGTTCCAAACGTTCCAAGTTCTTGGAACGTTTTCAAGTCGGCTTGAATGCCTGCACCGCCGCCACTATCTGAACCTGCAATTGTTAGAGCGATGGAAGTCATTCCTTAACCCCCTCTTCGATAAAAAATTGTCCACCATCGATTGCTTCATCATCTATGCCGCCTAAAGCGTTTAAGAAATGAACAGCGAAATCTCCAGGCCCGGCTGCATGTTCTGCCGCAACTTCGCCAGCTTTTTTGTAAAAGGCGAGACTATATGCTACAGCATCGATAGGAGTGTGTACATTAACCGCAAGGAAGGCGGCTGTAACAGCGCTCAACAGACAACCCATTCCTGTAATGTGGGTCATTATAGGGTGCCCTCCAGAAACTCGTATGAGTTTGTCACCATCTGTTACAATGTCAGTTTCTCCAGTAATGGCAACGAGGCAGCGATGACGATTGGCAACGTCCATTGCAGCAGCGGCAATATTGGCAGATCCGTTTCCGGCATCGACCCCCTTCGCTGTCCATTCCACTCCCGCGATGGCGGCAATTTCTCCCGCATTCCCTCGAATGAGCGCAATATCTAATTCGTCTAATAGACGTGTCACCGTTCTTTTGCGAAAAGCAGTTGCCCCTGCCCCGACAGGATCTAATACGACAGGGCGACCATACGTATTCGCACTTCCGCCAGCGGCAATCATCGACTCGACCGTGTTGGCATTCAACGTTCCGATATTAAGTAATGTGCTTGAAGATAGGGCAGAAACCTCTGCTGCCTCTTCTATCGAATCGGCCATTATTGGGGAAGCACCCAATGCCAGCAGTCCGTTTGCTTGGAAATTTGCTACGACAATATTTGTAATGCAATGGATCAGCGGACTTTGGTTGCGCAATTCATGCAGCAAAGAAGATGGAGCCATTATGCATGCGCCTCCATTCCTTCAATCTCCCACTGTTGCTTCGTCCATGCCATTTCCCAAAACTGCAATTCGTAGTGAGTGCTTTTCATAAAATGTGCTTTCAATTGTTCACGTTTTTGATCTGATAGATGTTCCGTCAAGTTGTTCAAACGATCGATCTGTTCAAGGGTTGCTTTTTCGAACCATTCAGAGCCGTATGTGGCAATCCATTTGTCATAGATCGGATGATTTGGTTTAGCATTTTTCAGCCGTTCTCCAATTTCATAATAAAGCCAATAGCAAGGTAACAATGCGGATAAAGTCGCTGCCAAGTCGCCTTCCATTGCAGCTCGATATAAATGTGATGTATAGGCATATGCGGTCGGCGCAGGTTTAAAGTTTTCGAGATCTTTATTTGTAATGTCCAATAGTTCGAAGAAACCTTCATGCAATGAAATTTCTGAACCGCAAGTACGATCAGCATGTTGTGCAAACCTTTGTACAGTCAACATATCTGTCGCTTGCACTGCAGCCATGGCATGCACTTTTGCAAAGTGCTTTAAGTAATACGAGTCTTGCAGTACATAGTATTTGAATACATCCTCAGGCAATGTACCGTTAGCAAGCGCGGTAATAAATGGATGATGAAAACTAGCCTCCCAAACGTTGTTGCATTCTTTCCGTACCTCTTCACAAAATGTCATCCCAACCACTCCTTATCCGTTTTAGAAAACCAAAAAAGCCGCTTCACTCAACGTATTGTTGAAGAAGCGGCTCGCATATCGGCGTAAGATAACCTTTAGAAGACGTGCGATCCACTTCCCTACGCTGGTATGAGCCAGATCAGGTTCTAAGGGTCCGCATATCGATACACGTCTCAGTCTTTCACAAAGACTCCCCCAGTGGTTAACTTTTTTCAGTTTTCAACTACACTATAGCACAGAATAATAGATTGGCAAGTCACATACAGTCTTGGCTGAATAAATTATGGATTGCCTCATAACTAAGTCGAATAATTCACAATTAAAAAGCTAAGAAAAGTTTTCTTCATCTTTCCGAAGACAGTTGAAAAAGCAAATGAGAACCAAAAAGTTCTCATTCGCTTATCTTAAGTATTTAAATTAAAAATCAAAGTTATCCGGATCTGGACCGCAACGGAGGTTTTGATTCAAGTTATCGATTTTTTCCATTTCTTCGTTGGATAGTTCAAAATCAAAAACATCGCTGTTTGATTTGATTCGCTCTTCTTTAATGGATTTCGGAATTGTCACAACGCCATTTTGCAGGTCCCAGCGGATGATAACTTGTGCAGTCGTTTTATTATGGCGATCTGCGATTTCCGATAGCACAGGGTGATCCAAAAGTTTGCCTTGCATAAGCGGTGACCAAGCTTCAAGCTGGATTCCTTGTTCTTTACAGAAAGCGTGAAGTTCTTTTTGCGTCAAATTCGGATGGTATTCAACTTGGTCGACCATCGGTTTGATTTCTGCGTCTTTCATCAGATCTTCAAGGTGGTGAATATGGAAATTGCTGACGCCGATGGCTCTTACTTTTCCGTCATTGTAAAGCTTTTCAAGCGCTCGCCAAGCGTCTTTGTATTTTCCTTCAACTGGCCAATGGATCAAATACAAGTCCAAATAATCCAAGCCAAGCTTTTGTAGGCTTGCTTCATAGGCCGCGAGTGTGGATTCGTATCCTAAGTCGGAATTCCAAACTTTTGAAGTGACAAATAAATCTTCTCGTTTAAGCCCAGTTGCTTCAAGACCTTCTCGAATCCCTTGGCCAACGCCTTTTTCATTTTGATAAACTGCAGCTGTATCAATGCTGCGGTATCCATTTACGATAGCATCCTTAACGGCATTGACAGCTTCAGCACCGTCTTCAACTTTGAAAACACCTAATCCGAGCCAAGGCATTTCTACACCATTGTGTAAAGTCGTTGTATCTTGTAGCTTTTTGACCATTATGATGACCTCCATTTTTGATTGATGATATACGTATTTACTATATCACGTCTTATTTAATTTGCCTTTTATGGGAGCTTTCTCTGCATTGAAGGAGCGTTCGTTTTTATAGCTGATAAGAGGGGCAGATTGATTAAATGGGCTGCAAGTGAGATTGAATGGGAAATATGTACGAGCTAAGTCGTTATTTCAGATCAGCATAGAACAGATGAACGCGCAGTAGAAAGGCTGTGGAAGAATCGGCTTCATACTCAATAATCAAGGATTGTCTTGGGGATATATGTATAAAATGGAACCCTGTGTCGAAAAAAGCGGTGAATGCTTCTAACAAGTCTGTTCTTTTTCCGTTGTTCGCTTCGAATAAAAGTTGAATCACCCGAACTTTTTCACCATTTTTAATCGGTGCAGCACCTTTCCCTTCCAGAAACTGCAGCCATTGAGAGGAAATAGACCCATTTGTGGCACAGGGAGTCACTTCGGTGAATAAAGATGATAATAAATTATAATCCCGATTTGTTACCTCGCTTTTCTTTATTCGAAACCAATAGCCGTCACTGTTATTTTCAAAAATGTATTCATCTGAAGGTGAGTCTTCTGGTAAACAGTCAAAGAATTGAATTGATGGAAAAAGGGCTGATAGATTGCTGTTCATGTTGAAATGACGCTCCTCTCTTGGTTAGAGATTCTTTATTATCATTTAAACATAGAGAGTTTTGTGAAGAAAGCGTAAATTGATGGTCGCGAGTAAGCTTGACGGTTATTTGACGTGCGACCGACCTCAACAAAAAAACACGCCAATTGATGACGTGTTCATTTTCTATCGGTTATTCGTTTTTAGATTCATCTTTTCGTGGGACGAGATCAAAAATCTCATGATCCTCAAATGCATCGACTAAGCGGTCGAGCCATTCGTAGTAATCGCGAATATAAATGAGCTTTTCAATGTCGATAGCAATTTCTTCTTTCAGTTCATCGTCTATAGTAGGGTCCTGTTCCAATCTCTGTAGCTCGTTTAAAGACTTTCTAATTGCCGCTGAATAGAGTGAAATGGAACGGCGCCATTTAATAGAAAACAAATCGATGAAGTTTTGATACCAATCGTCCCTCACTTGATATAAATCTTTGCGGACACCGCGTATCCAGGCGCGTTCTACTAATTTCAAATCAGTCAGCGCTCTAACAGAAGTGCTCATACTCGTTTTGCTCATTCCAAGTTCCTCTGTCATATCATCCAAAGTGAGCGGTCTATTATGAAAGAACATCGTCCCGTACTGTCTGCCAGCTGAAGGGGTCAGGCCGTATAGGTGCATATTTTGCGCGATGGTTTCGATGATTCGCTCGCGAGCCTTATCAAGTTTTTCTTTACCGTCCATAGAAGGTTCCCTCCACTACTTTCTTCAAATTAACTTCATTCAGCGGACGTCTTCATCTTAGCGGCAGAATCAAAGATGGTCAATGATTTATTGGAATGAAACCCCGGCTGAATTAAGTATGGGCCCCGGTGTTTACCGGTCACTTGCCTAAGCGTATTATACCCATTTTCATATTGCAATGAAATTTATCGATTTGTACGGTTTTTTCTGTACAAACAATTTATTTTGTAAAAACGGTTGTATTACAATCTCATTACGTTATACTAATAAACGTAGGTTTTAGTACCCTATTAAA
The DNA here is from genome assembly GCF_042679045.1 of Sporosarcina contaminans. NCBI lineage: Bacteria > Bacillati > Bacillota > Bacilli > Caryophanales > Caryophanaceae > Sporosarcina > Sporosarcina contaminans. Next base: position 92,784 of record NZ_JBHTLT010000039.1, read on the forward strand.
AAGATCCTACTTGATTTGGTTAGGAATTGGGCAAATTGAGTGAGCAAAGAAAAGTGTAAGGATGTGAATTTACAGGTTAGGGTTAAGAAAATGAAGGAGTGTACACATGGAGGATCATAATCCTAAGATTAAAATTGAAGTGAAGAATACAAGTAAGATTTTTGGTAAACATAGCAAACGTGCGGCTCAGTTGCTAAAGGAAGGCAAGACAAAGCAGGAAATTTTGAAGGCGACTGGCGCTACAGTCGGGGTAAAAGATGCAAATTTCGAAGTGTATGATGGTGAAATTTTTGTCATTATGGGGCTTTCAGGAAGTGGGAAGTCGACATTAGTCCGCATGTTGAATCGGTTGATTGACCCAACGACGGGCTCAATCCGCTTAGATGGCGAAGATATTGTAACGATGAATAAGGAGCAGCTTCGTGAAGTGAGACGGAAAAAGATCGGTATGGTATTCCAAAACTTTGCCCTTTTCCCGCATAAGACAATCTTGGAGAATACCGAATACGGTCTTGAAATCCAAGGGATTGCGAAGGCGGAACGTCAAGAGAAGGCACGCGAGTCATTGAGATTAGTCGGCCTTGCAGGTTACGAAGACCAATATCCCGGCCAATTAAGCGGAGGCATGCAACAACGTGTTGGGTTAGCAAGAGCGCTTGCGAACGGGCCCGATATTTTATTGATGGATGAGGCATTTAGTGCGCTCGATCCATTGATTAGAAAAGATATGCAAGATGAATTGTTGCAATTGCATCATGATATGGGGAAAACGATTATATTTATTACCCATGATTTAGATGAAGCGTTGCGAATCGGGGATCGAATCGCACTGATGAAAGATGGCGACATTGTCCAAATCGGAACGCCGGAAGAGATTTTAATGAGTCCTTCCAACGAGTATGTAGAACGATTTGTAGAAGATGTCGATTTGTCGAAAGTGCTAACGGCAGGCCATATCGTGAAAAAAGCAGACACTGTACAGCTTGACCGTGGACCTCGGGTAGCATTACGCCTCATGAAGAGATTGCGGATTTCTTCTATTTATGTTGTAGACAAAGGAAACCGGTTATTAGGTGCCGTAACTGCACAAGATGCATCGGCTGCTGCAGAATCAGGGAAGTCATTGGAAGAAGTTCTTACTTTGGACATTCCGAAGACATCCGCAGATACGGTTTTAACTGATTTGTTTGATGTAGTGTCGACGACGGCAATTCCTGTTGCAGTTGTCGATGAGAGAGATCGTTTGATGGGAATCATTATCCGTGGCGCATTGATTGGTGCTTTATCAGGCGATGGACAATTTATTAATAATGGTGAACAACTTGATGACACCGCTTCCGTTCCGGGAATTGATGTTGTGGAATTGGAAGAAAGCGGGGTGAGTGCACAATGAATGAATTGCTACCACGTTTACCGTTTGCTGATTGGATTGACACGGGAATTGATTGGCTAGTCAGCAGCTTCGGCTCAGTGTTCGATGGCATTTCAGGATTTTTGAAAGGAACTGTTGAAGGTTCTGTTGAGTTGTTGGATATGGTACCATCCATTGTGCTTGCCGTGCTTTTTGCATTGTTGGCATGGCTTATTTCATCGCGCAAAATAGCACTCTTTACACTGATCGGGTTGTTGTTCATAGATTATTTGGGGTACTGGCATCCAATGCTGCAAATGTTGGCTCTCGTCATTACTTCAGTCGTCATTGCACTCGTTATTGGGATTCCATTAGGCATATGGGGGTCTCAGCAACCGTCAGTGAAAAAAGTGATCAGTCCTATTTTGGATTTGATGCAAACGATGCCTGCATTCGTTTACTTATTGCCAGCAATCTTCTTCTTCAACATCGGGGTCGTTCCAGGTGTTGTAGCGTCGGTTATTTTCTCTATGCCACCGACAATTAGATTAACAATGTTAGGTATTGAACAAGTTCCAAAGGATTTGATTGAAGCGACTGAAGCATTCGGTTCGACAACGTGGCAACGGCTCATTAAAGTGCAAATACCACTTGCCAAGCCGACTATTATGGCCGGGGTCAACCAAAGCATTATGCTTTCTTTATCCATGGTCGTAATTGCTTCAATGGTTGGGGCTCCGGGTCTTGGCGAGCAAGTGTATAAGGCGGTTACCCAACTGAAAACAGGTGTCGGCTTTGAAACAGGCCTCTCCATTGTAATCGTCGCAATCATCTTAGACAGAATTACGCAGCATGCAGGCAAGAAAAAACAAGGGGGAATTGCAAAATGAACATGAAAAAGAAATTGTTAAGCATAGGAGCAGTTGCACTACTATCCGTTGGGTTAGCTGCTTGTGGAAATGATGACGGAGATAAAGATACAGGAAAAACGGACGGTAGCTCGACAAAATCAGTCGGCGAGTCTGTGGATTATAAAATTACTGGAATCGATCCTGGCGCTGGCATTATGGAGGCGACTGAAGAAGCGATTAATGAGTATGGATTAGATAAATGGGATCTTACAACTGGATCAGGTGCTGCGATGACCGCTGCTTTGAAAAAAGCATATGACAAAGAAGAGCCGATCATCGTGACAGGCTGGACACCGCACTGGAAGTTTGCGAAATTTGATCTGAAATATTTGGATGACCCGAAAGGCGTTTACGGCGGTGAGGAGCAAATCCATACAATCGCAAGAACAGGGCTTGCTGAAGATCTTCCAGAGGCACACCAAATTCTATCCAACTTCAAATGGGAAGAACAAGATATGGGTGACATCATGGTTGCAATCCAAGATGGAGAAAAAGAAGAGGTAGCAGCTCAAAATTGGATTGATGCAAATGAGGATAAAGTGGCTGAATGGACCGATGGTGTAGATAAAGTGGATGGCGATAAAATCAACCTTGTTTACGTTGCATGGGACAGTGAAATTGCAAGCCATAACGTTATGAAATTAGTTCTTGAAGATATGGGATATGATGTAACATTGACACAGGTTGAAGCAGGTCCGCTTTGGACAGCAATCGCTGATGGCAGTGCAGATGCATCACTTGCAGCATGGCTGCCTGTAACGCATGAAACATACGCATCCAAGTTTGAAGGGAAATTCGAAGACTTGGGCATTAGTATGGAAGGTGTTAAAATCGGACTTGTCGTACCTGAATATATGGACATCGATTCAATTGAAGACTTGCAAGAGTAAGTAGATTGAGACTAAGTTTTTGAGGATCTATTCACCGTTGATAGGAGATTTCGCACCTATTTCAGTAGAAATGCATCAATGTTTTGATGTTATGCACCAATCTCCTGCAAGAATGCACTAATTAGACCTCTAAGACTATGAAGTGAATAAAAAAAGGGGCTGTCCAGAAAGTCAGTGAAAACTGATTTTCTGTGATAGTCCCTTTCTGGTTGGAGAATAAATGGGGAACCCCTGACAACCGTCGCTTTCCGTT
>NZ_JBHTLT010000040.1:0-14992 GCF_042679045.1 Sporosarcina contaminans
CACGGCCAACAGTAGGGATCACACGCAAAAATAGAGAAAGGTGAATTTGAGCATACTCAAATTCACCTTTCTCATTGTTTAAAGCTAGTTATGTCCCAGCCTCTTCTTTATTTTCGCCATTAATCTCCGCCATGCGGCCTTGCCCTTTCAAAAATCGTCTTCCACTATGGCATACATGTAATGATCTTCCCAAACACCGTTAATATACAACAATTTTCGCAGCAAGCCTTCTTGAGTGAAGCCTGCGTTCTCCAATACTTTTACGGAACCGGTATTTTTAGGAGAAACAAATGCTTCGACACGGTGAAGGGACATCGTTTCGAAAGCAAATTTTGTTACAATCTTCACCGCTTCAGTCGCAATCCCTTTTCCCGTCTCCCTTTCATCTACCGAGTATCCGATAAAACCGCTCGAAAAGGGCAATCTTTTAATGCTATACAATGAAATATGCCCAACTAATCTGCTTGTTTCCGAATCAAATATACCGAAGTTATACTCCCTGCGGTCCCTCATCTGATAGATGGATTCCCTGATTTTATCCCGCTGGACAGAAACGGTATAATAACTCGGTTCATGACGAGGCTCGAATACTGTCCAAAACTCTTTATTGGCGATTAACATCTCCGTGAAAATCGAAGCGTCCTCTTCTGTCAATATTCGTAAATAGATCGTTTCTCCTTCAAGCAGAATCAATACTTGTTCACCCTTCTTTGGAAGCTATTTTCAAAAACTCTTCTACGTCCTTCACACAAAGAGCTACACCTTTCTCCCAAAAATCGACTTTTGTTATATCTTCTCCTAAATGCTTCATAGCCAGGTCTTCGACAGACATAACTGCAGTATCGCGCAATAAAGATAGATACTTCTGTTCGAAGTTTTCTCCTTCGGCCAATGCTTTCGCATAAATGCTCAGCGAGAACAAATATCCAAATGTATACGGGAAGTTATAGAACGGTGTGTTCGTAATATAGAAATGCAGCTTAGATGCCCAGAAATGAGGATGGACAGTATTAAGCGCACCCCCATAAGCTTCTCTTTGCGCTTCCTCCATTAATTCATTCAAACGTGCTGCAGGAACAACTCCATGTTTTCGTTCCTCATAAAACCTTGTTTCAAATAGGAAACGCGCATGGATATTCATGAAAAATGCGACGCTGCGCTGAACTTTATCTTCTAAAAGCGCAACTTTCTCCTCATTCGTCTCCGCTGCTTTCACCGCAGCATCCGCTACAATCATTTCGGCAAATGTGGATGCAGTTTCTGCGACGCCCATAGCATATTGCCGATTCATATAATGTACAGGACGCAGCGCGTATGAATGAAATGCATGGCCTAATTCATGGGCTAAAGTTGCAACGTTCGACATAGAACCACTATATGTCATAAAGATTCTGGACTGCTCCGATTTTGGCATACCCGTACAAAAACCGCCTGGACGTTTGTTCGGACGATCCTCGGCTTCAATCCAACTTTCATTGAAAGCTTTGCGTGAGAAAGCTTCTAACTCCGGACCGAATTTGCCGAATTGTTCTAAAATGAATTCAGCGCCTTCCTCATATTCCATCGTCTTCGTAGAAGCAGTCACGGGTGCATCCAAATCATACCAGTCAATCTTTTCCTTGCCTACCATCTTGGCTTTTGCACTTAAATAAGATACAAATGGTTCTTTGTTGGCACTAATTGCACTCCACATCGCATCCAACGTTTCTTGGCTCATGCGATTTCTCATTAGAGGCTCTTGAAGGACGGAATCCCAGCCTCTCTTATCATAAACGGCTAGCCTGAATCCTGCCAAGTGATTTAAAGCAGAAGCGAAAAAGTCTTCTTTCGATTTCCATGCCTCTGTAAGTTTTTCGAATGCTTCTTTCCGGATTTCTTCATTTTTATTTGATGAAAGATTATTTGCCTGTCCTACTGATAATGACTTCTCTTCCCCGTTAACAGTCATTTGAATTTCAATATCTCCGACAAGCTGATCATATAATTGTCCCCATCCTTGATAACCATCAACACTTAAAGCGGTAATCAAGCTTTCTTCTTCTTCGGAAAGCTTCATTTGCACTTCTTCTCGCCATTCATTCAAAATGAATGTAAACTGTGAAAGTTCATCCGTTTCAAGTAACGATTGCCAAACCTCTGCATCGGTTTTTGCAAGTGTTTGCTTGAATCTTAGTTGAATGTTTGCAAACTTCGCAGATAAAGCTCCCATTTCCCCTTGCAGGATCAATGCCTTTTTATCTTTTGTATTTGCAGCTAAAAAACAGCCGATAACTGCTCCTGCTTCTCGTAAATTAATGGCAGTGTCTTTTATCGCTTCTATTAGCTCAAAAACCTTTTTTCCGTCATCCGCGGAAACAGGTGTATGGAACTTCGCAACTTTCTCTTCAACGATATTGATCTCCTCTTTTGAAGCATCCAAATGTGCCCGAAGTTCTTGTGATTCACTACCCCCTGCAAAAAAAACATCTAAATCCCATACTTGTGAATAACCCACTTTCGTCATAACAAATCCCCCTACTCTTTTTTAAAATTTTCGTTAACTACGAATATTATTATAACACGAATCTTCGGTGTTCGAAATAATGGTTTTTGTGACGTAAATTTCATACTTTCTTTCGCACCAAGAGCATTTCATAGGTATACTGTTCAAAGGGAGGATTTATTATGTCAAGAATTATCATGATGACTCTTTCACTTTTAGTGCTAATCATTTTACATGTCATCGCGACTTTTTTCTCTTTGAACGGTCAAACAACTAGTGAAATCGCAAATAGGCTGCCATTACTTTTTATTCCAGCAAATTATGTCTTTTTATTATGGATAGTAATATACGCAATGTTATTTGTTTGGATTCCTTCGTTTGCAAAAGAACAAAAATTTATAAATTTACGGATGTACGGCTTCTTCACTGCTATTGCACTATCGATCGTATGGATTTTCTGTTGGCACTATGGCTACCTGTCTTTAAGCATCGCCGCTAAAATCCTGTTACTATGCATTTTGTTTTCAGTGTATTTTAGCTATCATAAGACGGATAACCGTATATCAGGCAGGATGCCATATAGTTTGCTAATTGGATGGAATTTTCTTACTCTCATTTCAACAGTAAGCTATTACTTACTGCTGCATGATTGGTCTGGTTTCGGTTTAAGTGCTCCATTATGGACTGTCATCTATTTAACGATTTCTACAGCATTTGCCCTTCATTTTATGTTTCATTACCACGATTTTATGATGAACTTCGTGTTCATTTGGACATTTATCGGCATTGCATTTAAAAACGGAACTGATGAACTTTTTGTAACAGCTGCAGCATTATTTTTAACAGCGGTTCTCATAGCATTTATGATCTTCAGAGAAAATCATTCAAAAAAACGGGCTGTCCTTTCAAAATGAAAGAACAGTCCGTTTTATTTCCATTCTGTTTTCTACTTATCGGGACGAAGGTTTATTTCATCAAATAAGGGATTGAACTCTATAAATTTTCCGAAGTATAGTTGTTTACGTACGTTCAATTAATCTTGGAGCAGTCGTGAATAAAAGCACCGCTACAATCGCACAGAGCAATATGGACGGAACCATATACGAAGCGTTGTAAACAAGCGAATATAACCAAACAGGCTGGTCTCCTGCATATTCTGCGAAGAAAATCATGCCTCCTATGAAATGAATCAAAAAGCGTAACGATCCGCCTACAACGGTGCCAACAACAATTGCCATCCCCATTGTTTTCTTATCGTTCGATTTTTTACCGTTTAATAACCAACCGATTGTAATGGCTGCTACACCAACCAATGTGTAGGCAGCAAAATAATCAAGAGCCGCCTGGTAAACATTTAGCACAAAAGCTCCTGAGACAAGCTGCAGCAGTCCGGAAAGGAAGCCCGTTAACATCCCTCCGCCAATTCCCCAACGGTAGGCCATGACGATAATCGGAAGCATTGATAACGTGATCGATCCTCCTTGCGGCAACTTGAACAATACTAACAAGTCCAAAACAAAAGATAATGCACCTAAAATAGCAACCTCTAACAAAAATTGAAGACGTTTACGATCCAACTAGTTCTCCTCCTTCTTTGGAATAGGAGGGATATAAGGAAACAAAAAACGACACCCCGGATAGAACCGAGACATCGTAGTATGCCAGTTTCCATCCACATCCCTACGCAAGCATGAACTTACAGGTTCGAAGGGTCAGGACGCATTGTCCACTCTCAGCCAAAAGGCTCCCCTTGTGGTCTTGTAATTCAATTATCGATACTATTGTATATGGAATAATTATTAGAAGCAATAGGTGGCAAGTTTTTTAATTGAAAAATACGTATCATATTGTTTTATTGGACAAACATCCTATGAAAATTATTCGTTTTGGATAGTCTATAGGATGGGAATTGATAAATAAGTGGACTGTGAACGAGGAGGTTCTTATATGCCAAATAGTAAAATATTGTCTGCTCTCTGTTATTTCAGTGTTTTTTTCTCTCCCTTGCTTTTACCGGTCATCGTCTACTTTGTTACGGATGATTATGAAGTAAAAACGCATGCGAAGCGATCTCTTATTTCCCACCTATGTCCCGTTATCGTTATGGTGGCAGGCTTCTTGCTCTTTTCGTTTTCGATTGTCTCTTTCGAAAATAGACTGATGGGCATGATGACAGGTGATATTAATTTTTGGAGTTTTACGCCTTTCCTATTTATGCTCATTTATGGAGTGCTATTTTTAGCGATCATCATTTGGAATGTCTATCAAGGCGTTAAAGTATTGAAGTGATAAATAGGAGTCTAAAACGAGCAATGCATACACATCATACATCGGAAAAAAATATGATATAGTATAGAAAGCTGAACAAAACGCAGGTTATAGTAGGTCATCCTCGATCATCGGAAGGCTTGACGCAAAACGGCTTTCTGCCTTAAAGGAAGACCGATGCGTGATTGAAAAAAAGAAGGGACCAGTACAAAATGATTGTAAAGAATAATGAAGAGATTGAAGCGTTAAAAAAAATCGGCAAAATTGTAGCTGAAATTCGTGAAGCGTTAAAAGAGGCTGCAGTTCCTGGCATTACGACAAAAGAGTTAGATGAATTAGGCGGGCGACTATTCAAAGAACACGGTGCAGTCTCGGCTCCAATCGATCAATACGATTTTCCCGGCTATACGTGCATTAGCGTGAACCATGAAGTCGCACACGGCATTCCAGGTTCCAAAACGTTAAAAGACGGAGACCTTGTCAACATAGATGTTTCAGGGTCATTTGGAGGTTACTTTGCAGATACAGGCGTTTCATTTGTAGTCGGAACACCAGATGAAAGGAAACAAAAGCTGTGCGATGTGGCACAAAGCGCTTTCGACCGGGCAATGACAAAAGTGAAAGCCGGATCAAGCTTAAACCAAATTGGCAAAGCTGTTGAACGTGAAGCAAAAGACAATGGATTAAAAGTAATTAAAAACTTGACTGGCCACGGGATTGGAACTTCGTTACATGAAGAGCCTCAGCATGTCCTCAATTATTACGATGCTTGGGATAAAACATTAATGAAAGAAGGAATGGTTTTAGCAGTGGAGCCGTTCATTTCAGAGAAAGCTGAGCACATTATCGAATTGGGAGACGGCTGGACATTCGTAACGCCTGACAAATCACTCGTTGCACAAGTTGAACATACTATCATCGTTACAAAAGACGAACCGATCATTTTAACTCAGTTGGATTAAGCAAAGGAGGAGCCATTTACGGCTCCTCCTCAGACTGTAGACAAAGTATCTTTTTACTTTGTCTACAGTCTTTTAAAGGTTTTTAGTTATGGGATAAGTGTTTGCCCAGCTTGGCTTGAAAGCGCTTGCCAGACAAGGCGCGAAGTCGAGCGAAGACCCGAATAGAACTTAAGGTTCATGAGGGGACGAGCGAGACGAGCAACGCAGTATGCGAGCGTTTGTCAACAAGNGAGCCATTTACGGCTCCTCCTTTTTATTTCCGCCCTTTTTTACTTTTCGATTTCGGGCTATTCGGTTTGCTATCTTTTGTTTTCGCGTTTCCTTCCATCAACTTACCCTTATAGTAAATCTTCTGGACAGGCTTAAGCCCTTTCGTTAATTTTCGATATGTTTTTTCATCAGGATACGTTAACAATGTCAGCACTTCTCCATCTTGACCTGCACGTCCCGTTCTTCCAGAACGATGCAAGTACTGCTCGATTGTATGAGGAATATCGACATGGATAACATGTGTCAAACCTTCAATGTCAAGCCCTCGTGCTGCTAAGTCCGTTGCAATTAAAATATGAATTTTGCCCTTTCTGAAATCCTCAAGTGTTTGCTGACGCTCGAACTTTGACATATTTGAGTAGAGCACCGCAATTGGCGCTTCGTTATATTGCAATTTTAGTTCTTTCATGCGCAGCTGATCGACGTTATTCATGAATGCAAGTGCCCTAATGGATGGCAGATGAGAAAGCCCCCGCAATAGATCTGTCTTATTTCTAATTTCTGTCTTAATGAATGAATGAGTCACATTTCCGACTAACGGCATATCATCAAGAGATACTTTCAAGCGTACCGGCTCGTCCATCATACGCTTCGCTACAAGCTCAATTTCATCTGTAATAGTAGCGGACACAACAACGACCTGACGCTCGGGATTAGCCGAATCGATCAAATCTTTGACGATGACTCGATAATCTCTCGATAAGAGCTGATCTCCTTCATCTAATACAATATGTTTAATTTCATGCATTTTAAGTCGTTTTGCCTTAACTAATTCGACAATTCTACCAGGCGTTCCAACGACAATCGTCGGTTTCTTTTTCAATTTCTCGATTTGTCTTTGCATATTCGCACCGCCAATTAATTGCGTTACTGTAATATCGGTTCCGTTGATCCATTCACGGATGACGTTTACAATTTGCATCGACAGTTCTTGCGAAGGGGACATGATCAATGCCTGTGTTTGCTGTTTGCTGCCCTGTACCATTTGTAGGATCGGCAGCACATACGCCAAAGTTTTACCCGTCCCTGTCGGTGATTCAGCTACTACATCTTTTCCTTCTAATAATAGTGGTATCATTTGTGATTGAATCGGCATTTCACGTTCAAATTTCCACTTGCTCTTAAACACTTCGTCCATTTGCTCTAAAAAGGACATTCTCATCCCCGCTTTCACTTTTCCTTCCTTTAATAATGAACTGTATTGCTTTTCATTTCAACTGTTTCTCATAGAAGGGCTTTTTCTACCTCGTGTAAATTGCTCAAAAGCGTAAGCATAGCCGATCAGTTTCGGTTCATCATATGCCTTTCCACAAAAAATGATGCCGAACGGTTCTCCCTCTTTTGTAAAAGAAGCTGGCACTGCAACCGCTGGATAACCGACCGCTGAGCTGAAGCTGCACCCATGATCTTTCGGAAATACAATGGCCTGTATTCCATACGTATCAAAAGCCCGATCTAGCGCTAACTCACCTGCTAATCTACGATTTCGAAGCAATGCCTCTATATAAGATGGATCTGTCAATGTTCCGCTCGTTCTTTCCGACCGCTCCAACATCGCTTGTCCATACTTTAACGTCTCTTCAGCATGGTCATTATTAAATTGTATAATATCTTTTAAGGTTCGAATTGGATTGGAAGCGGCAGTCCTTTCTAAGTAGCCGTTCAATGCCGATTTGAATTCGTGTAATAAAACATCATAGCCTAAGTCGTCTTCCATCGTACCTAAATCAATATGATCGACAATCTCTCCACCTAATGCTTCGATTTTTTTCAATGCATCATCGAAAAGCTGCATTTCTTCGGAGGATACTTCCCTTTCAAAAATTTTCCGGGCAACACCGATCTTGACGCCTTTCAATGCATGAACATCCAATGTGGATTGCCAGTCAATCCCCTTAAACTTGTTAGCGCCATAAGAAACCGGGTCTTTTTCATCGAAACCGATCATTTGTTCAAAAGCGAACAATGCATCCTCCACTGTACGCGCCATCGGTCCCGGCGTATCCTGTGTGAATGAGAGCGGGATTATACCTGTGCGGCTTATTGCGCCAACAGTCGGTTTTATTCCGACGATTGAATTTTGGGTAGATGGGTTGATAATGGAACCACTCGTTTCCGTCCCAATCGATACGGCCGTTAAATTGTCTGCAACTGCTACAGCTGCCCCTGAGCTTGAACCACCGACGTCAAATGGTCCATAAGGGTTCATAACTTGACCACCCCTTGAGCTCCATCCGTTCCTCATGCGATCCGACATGAAATTTGCCCACTCTGTCATATTCGTTTTTCCTAAAATAACTGCTCCTGCTGCTCTTAGCTTCTTCACTAAAAATGCATCATCAGCAGCATAATAATGAGATAAAGCCAATGAACCACAGCTCGTATGCATGGAATCTCCTGTGTCCATATTGTCTTTCAACAGCACAGGGATGCCATGCATCGGCGATCTTACAAGCCCTTGCCGTCTTTCCATATCAAGCATTTTCGCAATTTGTACCGCCTGCGGATTCACTTCAAGAATCGCGAAATGACTAGCGTTCTTCACGGCGATGTTCTGTAAATAAGCAACGGTGAGCTCTTCTGAAGTAAGCTCTCCTGCATTCATTCTCTCCATCATTTCCCGAACTGTCATTTCATCAAGCCAATCAGTTACTAATCCATTCAATTCTCCCATAATCCAATCCCCGCCATTCCTTAAGCTTTCTACATCGTTTTTCTATGATCATTTTGCAGCATCATATAATTTTTCGTTAATTCATACAAGGATAATTCATATAATTGTTTTTCATTTATTTTAAATACACCTGCATCTACCAAGTTTTCAATCATTCGGTTTCTTTTATTAGTCAATCGTTCGTCTTCAAATTTTCTCATGATGTCTTTCCTCCTGACCACCTCTTCTATTCCTCTTTTTTCTGGAGTGTAAACTAAGTAAATAGCTATATGTATGCCATAATATGAAAAACAGACCTTCAATGAAAACGGTATAGATGCTTCCAACAACACAAGCGTATAACAACAGTCAACTAAAACACATACCTTGCCTACAAGAGGATAACAGCTTTGGAATTGTGCATAACCAGCCTTATTTCATCGAAAAAAACGACCTAAGAGCCTACTGAGCTTCAAAGGTCGCGATCCATTACCATTGATGATTTTTATATTTCCTGTAATAATTGACTTGCCTTAAAAACAAATAAAGCTTACGCTTCAAGCTCTTGTCTTTTTTATAAAAGAGCGGATTCGCGTATTTCCTATCTTTCAATAAACCTTTTATCTCTTCATTTACATCACGATTTGCAACAAATTTCTTCAACACGATTTTCGGCACGACTGTGAATAAAAACTTCTCTTTTAACAACGTCAATGGCTTCTCTTTTCCATAAATCAAATCATCAACGAGATTCTTCGCCATATTATGGCCGCATGAAGTAATGTAATAACTTGAACGACCTTGTCTAATATTCACTTCAAACACTTTGAATTTGCCGTCACGATGATCGTATTTCAAATCGAAATTCGCATAACCAACATAATTCAACTTTTCTAAGAAACCTTTCAGCTTTAACATCATTTCTTCATTGTAACGCGTAATAACAGCAGTATAATTTCCGATTGCCGTAACCGTATGTTCTTGAAGGACGACTTGTCCAAATGTGATTAGTTCTGTGTTTCCCTTGCTATTAATGTAAAAGACGGAGTCCCACATATACGTATCATCGCCCGGAATAAAGTCCTGTATGATCAAATCATCCGTATAACCGCTTCGTTTAATCGTTTCGATGACTTGCTGAATTTCTTCGTACGTATCGACTTTATACACTTTCTGCATCCCTTCAAATGGATGCTTGTAATATTGCACGCCGTTGCTTGGCTTAATAATAACAGGAAATTTCATTTCTTCTTCAAACGGTTCTTCACTTAAGCAAGAGTAGAAATGAGTTGTCGGCGCATCAATCCCATGCTCTTCACAAAGTCTATAAAAGTTCTTTTTCACAAGAAGATCATTCATCAACGGCTCGTCAATATAATTAAATACGTAATGATCTTGTAGAGCATCACGATTTTCAATAATTGATCGTACATACAAATCATTCGTTCCAACTAAAAGCAGCTTTTTTCCAGCCTCTTTATATTTTTCTGCGACTTCATTTAAAAATTTAGCAAACACTTCTTTTTCGCCCAGCCTCGGATGCAGCTCAATCGCTGCAGGAATTGTGCTCAAACTCGTGAAGGAAAGAGGCTCTTTCCCGACAAGTATAGGATGGATGCCATATGCTTCGTGGAAAGATATTGCCATATTATATGCATTAATGTCAGTTCCAATAATAATCGGTATAAAAGGATCGTTTGTCATGTTTTCCTCCAACTTACATTTTCTCTTATTTAGTGTAGGTTTCCTCGTTTTTATTGTCAATCGACAATAGTTCCCCTTCTATACAGATAAATAGGACTCACGTTTCTTCCATATCGTCCAAGGATATTCTTCGGGCGGATAAGAAACGAATGTCAGTTGCTCTTTCGTAGTAGGATGAGGAAATTCCAAGGTATGCGCCCATAATGCAATTTGCTCTCCCGGTCGATTCACATGCTTACCGTACTTTTGATCGCCAAAAAGCGGTGCTCCTGACTCGGATAATTGCACTCGAATCTGGTGGGATCTCCCGGTATGCAATCGAACAGATAATAAGCTAAGCTGTTTTTCACGGATGATTGTTTTATAATCAAGCACCGCTTTCTTAGCTCCCGGATGCTTCTCTGAAACAGCATGGACAATATTCTTTTTCGAGTCTTTCCATAAATAATGCATCAGTCTACCTTCATCCCGTAATATGCCTCGCACAACGGCGACATACGTTCTTTTCATCTCTCGCTTCCTTAAAACATCTGACAGTCTTGAAGCAGCCTTCGACGTCTTCGCGAATACTAACACTCCCCCTACCGGCCTATCAAGCCGATGGACAAGTCCCAAGTAAACATTGCCAGGCTTCTGATACCGTTCTTTCAAATCCTGCTTCAAAATTGTCAGCAGATCTAAATCCCCGCTATCGTCTTCTTGCACTGGTATATTTACAGGCTTCTCCACTACTAATAAGTGATTGTCCTCATATAAAATATGTATATCCATCTATCATTACTCCTTAGTTTTGTGATCATCTGCTAGCTGCCTTCACTTCATTTTCCAGTCATGTAAAATTTGCGGCAGCTCGACACGTATAAGCAAGTTCAATTGATCCATTCCGTCCATCATACTATAGATCGCATTGTAAATGGGGAGAAATGATGACACATCATGTTTGCCATCCCCCCTTTAAAAGATGACGCGAAACAAACAGCAGAGGGTTCGATTTTCCATTACTTTAAATTAGATTCCTTCCATCAAGGCAAATAGAGGGAATATCTATTTTATTCCTTTACAACCTAAAAAGACTGTAGACAAAGTGTCTACAGCCGAAAGTCACCCAATAATAGGGGAATCTAAAACTATTCTTGCGCTAAATAGATTAGCTCTTCATATGGCCAATTGGAAAAATCGGTTATAATGCCATCCACATTGTATTTATGGGCTTTTGCAATTATGTTTTTATCTTTTTTCGACCAAACAAATACTTTTGCACCGCGATCATGAACTCTTTCTACCGTTTTTTTATTCAAAAACGATACATTAAAATTAATATAAGATGCAAACGATGCTAGATCATCTAACTTTGCAGCACTGAGCAACGAATCTTTTGGATGAATGAGCACTGCCACCTGCAAGTTGGGTAGCAAAACACTCATCTTCTTCATAGAATCAATATCAAATGACTGTACGATTATAGAGCTTAGATCATCATATTCTCCTAATAAGGATGCTATTTTCTCCTCAATACCAGGATAGAGCTTCGGATTTTTCAGTTCGATCAACAGACCGATTTGATCGTAAAATTCATCTATTAGTTCATTTAAGGTAAGGATTTGTTCACCTTTGAACTCTTTACTGAACGAAGCCCCGGCATCTAACTGCTTCAGTTCATCTAACGTAAACTCTTTAATGAAACCGCTTCCATTAGTCGTTCTATCGATCTTATCATCATGCATAATAATTAGTTCGCCATCTTTTGATACATGAACATCGCATTCTAAAAAGTCCGCATTCAATTCGACGCTTTTCTGGAAAGCAGCTCTTGTATTTTCCGGAGCGAAGTGCGACGCCCCTCGATGTGCCACACTTACCATATCCTTTGTATAGTGAACGCGAATCGTCTGTTCCTTATACCCAACAAGCAATAAAAAACATGCTGCAGCAATGGCAAGGATGCCAAACTTGCTCTTTCTTAGATGTCTCATTCCGCATAACCCCATATCTCTATAATCTTCTATCGTTAAATCTGAATTATCTTTCTATTATAATAACATAAATCCATAGTCTTGAATACCCTTTTCTTGAATATAGTTATAAAGAATTACAAGCAGTAAAAACGATTACCACCAAATTTTTAGTATACATACGTTATAGTTGCAAAAAGATCAATCATCGGCAGATCAAATAGGATCGAATAAGATCCCAAAATAAAACAGTTGGAGAAAAATGACCCGTTTTTCTCCAACTGTTTTATACGTTATACTTCTACGTTTTCAATCGAGGAATTGAATTGTGTTTTTAATGCTAATTGCAAAGAGCCGAAAGTTTGAACTCGAGAAAAATCCAAACCTAATTGGACAGAGGTTTGTGCAATTTCTGGTCTAATACCTGTAATCGTGGACTCAATTCCTAACAGGTCCAATATTTGCGTTAGCTGATAAATATAATTGGCTACCATCGTGTCCATGATTGAAACTCCGGACAAGTCAATATACAAATGTTCTACACCTAAATCCGTACACTTTTGTGGAACAACATCGATAACTGACTGAACACGTGTTGAATCGATATCACCGATTAGCGGAAGAACACCGATTGACTCATTCAATTGAATGACTGGAGCATACAGCTCCTCTATGAGACTTTGCTGAGCTTTTAACCGATTATTCATTATTTCATCGTACATTTTGGAAAATTGAACCTTTAACTCATCCAAAGCCGAGTGAATATGAATGCCCCATTTTATAATATCCGGGCGCTCGATTTCGTCATTGTGCAGTGCAACAAATCGCTCTACAAAGGACCAAATCGTTTTCCGTAATTCCATCAATGCTTGCAATACTTCAAAAACGGGCGTATTGCTGCTCACTCTACTTTCAGCAACGACAATCGCCCATTTTCGCTTATTCTCTTCAAATATACTTTTGTCATCCAATAGACTGCTTGCAATCGTTAAATTTGTTAATTGATTTTGCTGTCGAAGAATGTTCTCGACTTCTTCTCCCACTTTTGATGAGTAAATCGTACCTTCCATATTATCTCTGCGCGCAAGCCATTCATCAGTTATTTGGTCAATATTCTCTTGCAAAAAATTGAATAATTGTTCATCCATCGTATTCATTTGCATCCCCACTCTCCTGATTGCAAATACTGTATATCAATATTGTAACATAGAAAAGACAGGCATTTAGGAAATATTCCAGAAATGCCTGCCTCGTTACGTACTTAATTTAATACTTTAATCTTTACCTTTTTTACTCCCCACTCCATCGCACTATCATACGATGGAATGAAAACATCAATTTTATTTCCTTTAATTGCTCCTCCAGTATCTCCAGCAATTGCTTCTCCATATCCTTCAACCCAAACTTTCGTTCCTAAAGGAATTATCGAAGGGTCAACTGCAATCACTTTTTGATCTGGATTCGTCCGCAAATCGATGCCATATGCAGTTGTTCCCGAGCATCCTTTACAATAAGCTGTATATGCAGTAGCGGTTACCGTCATTTCTTTTCCTTCCGAGCTCGGAGGAGTTTTGACAGTTTCCTTAAATGCAGGTGTTTTCAATTTTTGTCCTTGTCCTTGTTCTTGGCTCTTTTCCTTCGGGAGTGCAGAAACGACAGTTTCAGTATTTTTCACAATAGGAATCTCTTCTATATCTGATTCATCTCCACTCACGATGAGTACTTCTCCTGGGTGAATCAATTCTCCACTTAAAGAGTTCCAACTCATCAAAGCAGATAGTGAAATATTATGATTCAATGCAATCCGATATAAGTTGTCCCCATTTTGAACAGTATACGTCTCCGGTTCGTTATTAAGCGCTTGCAATGAATGATAAAATAGTAGAGGGAACGGATCCAAGCTGTTCATTGCCAAAACATCGCTTTTGACGCCTTGGTCATTCCCTCTAACATCGACTGGCGGATACAGTATTTTGGCAAGAGTTTCATCTATTTCCTCTTCCCCTTCCGTCAGCCCGACATCAACCTCCGCTGCGTTAGCTATCATACTATAGGAAAAAGTTATAAGCAAAGCCATCACCATGAATAGTAATCTTTTCAAGTTGAATTGCTCCTTTCTAAGCGATTTCCACAAAGTATTGCCCTGAAACTTTGAAAATAATACATGTTTTTGTAAAAACGGATTGAATTCCTGTCTTTTTCGTAAACTTCCACAGTTTGAAAAGGGTTTACTTTGCATAAAAAGGGGCAAAATATTCATAAAAGATTGAGAGGGCGAACAGCATGAAAATCGGCAAAATCATCCGTACAGCCATCAAATGGGCACCGGTCGTCTATCCGGTCGTCAAAAAAGTACTGGCAAGCAATAAAAAGAAAACAACTGTGCCATATAGAAAAAAAATAAAAGAGTAAATATAAATCATCGTTTGAAAAACCTCCGTATAGAAAACAACAATCCGCTAATCCTATAAATGGATTGATAGGAGGGGATTTCAATTAGAAAAGAACAGGATAAAAAAATTCATTTCAGCAGTTTAGAACATCCAGAAAAGATACCGACTGACAAAATTAGCCTCTTCGACATGCATGAAGATATGCAAACAGTCGATACAATTAATTTGGATGATATGAAAGAAGATCTTCGAAAGGAAAGAATTCATAAAAGGGGCTGTCCAATAAGTCCCTAAAATAGAACAGGTGG
>NZ_JBHTLT010000041.1:0-13176 GCF_042679045.1 Sporosarcina contaminans
CTGGAACGGAAAGCGACGGTTGTCAGGGGTTCCCCATTTATTCTCCAACCAGAAAGGGACTATCACAGAAAATCAGTTTTCACTGACTTTCTGGACAGCCCCCTACTAGAAATTTATATTTTATAATAAATAGCCAATCAGGATCCCGATACCTAATAGTAATCCGAACAATGTGTTTGTAACGGCTGTATTTTTCATTGCAGGCATAACTTCCAGAGGCAAAGTATGTTTGCGAAAAGTAGCGATCGCTTTAATTGGTTTCGCCACGCTTAAGAATACTAATAAAGACCATGGTGTAAGTTGTCCAGTTATAATTAGAACGATAATCCATAAATAAGAGACGATAAAGAAAGCAGACAGGATGGAAATCGCGTTGTTTCTTCCTACAAGAATCGCGAGTGTCTTTCTGCCACCTTCCTTGTCCCCCTCTAAATCACGAATATTATTAGACATCATAATTGCAGCGACTAAAAGCATGCTTGGAACAGAAATGAGGACCGCTTCAGTGGTTACGGTTCCTGTTTGTATATAGAAAGCAATCAATATTAACAGCATTCCCATTACAAAACCGGATACCAATTCTCCAAACGGAGTGTATGCAATCGGATAAGGGCCACCGGTATATAAGTAACCGATTAACATGGAAATCAATCCGACGATAGCTAACATCCACGAGGTTTGCATGCAAATATACACGCCGATTATGATGGCAATTGCGTAGAATGTAAGTGCGATATTTAAGACGGTTTTTGCTTTGACACCATTTCGCACAATTGTTCCGCCTATACCAACTGAATGCTCTGTATCCAGGCCTCTAACGAAATCATAGTATTCGTTAAACATATTGGTAGCCATTTGAATGAGCAGGCTTGCTGATAGCATTGCAATAAATAAAAGGAAATGTACATCACCGTACGTTAAGGCAATCATTGTACCTAAAAATACTGGGGCAAACGCAGCAGTCAACGTATGTGGACGTGTCAACTGCCACCAAATTCGCCATCCAGTGTCAGCTTTAATGGTTTGTTGCAAATTATTTCGCTCCTATCTCATTTAACTTGATACAGCAGATGCCACTTTCTATAAGCAGCGAGCAGCATGCTGTAATCGCATATTCAGAGGAAGGTTAGACTTCCCGCTCAACCATGTACTGGCCACCAAAGAATCGTGACGTTACATGGTTGATTGCATATACCATTGTACTTCAAAAGCGGGGATTAAGGTATCCCGTTTGCATTAAAAATGCTATCACTCCGATGTTTCGGTATAATAGAGATAAGAAAGTTATTCTTACTTACACATAATAAGGAGCGAAAACAATGAGTCGGAAGTTGACCGATAGCCATACTATGAAAAATACTATCAATTCTCCCTATACTCGTTTTTTTACTGAAACGATTGAGGTTGGGAGGATGTCGCCGTTCGCTTTTTTTGAAGCGGGATTTCAAAAATATAAAGAGGAACGTTTTTATTGGCAAAATGCCGATCAGACGTTAACTTTGGTTGGCATAGGACATGCTGTTACGTTAACAAGCGACTTGCATGAAGAGCGATATAAGGATATTTCTAACCAATGGAACGACTTATGCAATACGTTGATAAAGGAAGAGGAAGATGCTGCCCCAATCTTGTTTGGCGGTTTTTCTTATGATCCGAATCAAGTACTTCAATCGGAATGGAATCAATTCCCTTCTGCTTATTTTGCTGTGCCTTCTTTTCAGCTGAAAATTGAAGATGGAAGATCATACGTATCGATTAATTTAGTGACGGATAAACCGGAGGCTTCTTTGGAATTTGAATGGCTACGGCAAGAAAGAGATCGTTTAATCCATCTTGCTCAAGTGAAGGAGTTTTCATTCCAATACGATAATCCGATCGTTTCAATGGAGGAGCGGGGAAAAGATCGTTATATAGAAGCTGTCAATAATGTTACAAGTCTTATTCAAAGCGGAAAGGCAGATAAAGTCGTCATTGCGAGGAGTCTTGTGTTGCATTTTGAACAAGAACTGTCCGCCGTTGCAGCACTTTATGCAATTTCAAATGAACAACAGGAGAGTTATCAATTTGCATTGCAGCATAATGATTGTCTTTTCTTTGGTGCTACACCTGAACGCTTAATTGAGATGAAGAATGGAAAAGTCCTTTCAGCATGTGTTGCGGGCTCGATTCGACGAGGCAACTCAGCAGAAGAAGACAAGCAATTAGGGGAAGCCTTACTTGCTGATTCAAAAAACAGGGAAGAACATCATTACGTAGTGGAAATGATTTCAAAAGTGTTCCGTACACATTGCCAACAAGTAGTTGTCCC
The DNA here is from genome assembly GCF_042679045.1 of Sporosarcina contaminans. Lineage (NCBI taxonomy): Bacteria > Bacillati > Bacillota > Bacilli > Caryophanales > Caryophanaceae > Sporosarcina > Sporosarcina contaminans. Next base: position 2,309 of record NZ_JBHTLT010000041.1, read on the forward strand.
TAAAAATCCTAAGTTGATGAAAATTAGAGATATCCAACATTTATATACACCTGTTGAAGGGAAAATAGCGAGTGAAAGTGATATTTTCACACTTGTGAAGGCACTTCATCCTACACCTGCGTTAGGCGGAGTCCCGACTTCAGCTGCAATGGAGATAATTCGACAAGAGGAAGGAATGGACAGGGGCTACTATGCAGCTCCAATCGGTTGGACAGACTCCTCTGGAAATGGTGAATTTGCAGTGGCTTTGCGTTCAGCGTTAATTAATGGAAAAGAGGCTTACTTATATGCAGGTGGAGGCATTGTAGCCGATTCAAATGCAGAAGATGAATATGACGAGACATGGGTAAAGTTCAGGCCAGTTTTACGCGCGCTTGGAGGACAGTTGAATGGATGATAAAAGAATTTTAACAGACCATGTGTTGCGATTGACAAACGCACTTTTAAACGCCGGTGTGGAGGCTGCTGTTATAAGTCCAGGCTCACGTTCCACCCCACTCGCTTATGCATTTGCAGCATCCAATGCTCTGAAAACCTATATGCAGATCGATGAACGCTCCGCTGCATATTTTGCATTAGGAATGGCAAAGGCATCAAATAAACCGGTCGTCCTGCTTTGCACTTCAGGAACAGCTGCGTCGAACTATCATCCGGCAATAACAGAAGCGTATTACGCTAAGATTCCACTTATTGCAATCACTGCAGATCGTCCCCACGAGTTAAGGGGAGTAGGAGCACCGCAGGCAATTGACCAATTGAATTTATACGGTAAACACGTTAAATTCAGCGTTGACTTACCGTTGCCTGATGAGCATCCGGCAATAGCTGATTTCTTGGATCGACATATTCAAAGAGCTGTTTCAACAGCGATGACAAGTCCTGCTGGTCCGGTTCATTTGAATGTCCCTTTGCGAGAACCATTGCTCATTGATTTTGAAAGGAAAATCGCTCCGTCGACTTTCGTTGAAAGCGTTAAAGGAAAAATAGGGTTAAGTGAAGTACAAGTAAACCGTTTAAATGACCTGCTTTCAAATACGAAAAAAGGATTGTTTATTGCAGGTGAATTGCCGGTCGGCTTCGATCAAGATGCCTTTTGGACTTTCGCTAAGTCCCTTCAATGGCCGGTCCTTTGTGACCCGCTCTCCAATTTGAGATCGAATGTGCCAGCAGATTGCAGGGATCTATGCATTGAACATTATGATGCACTTCTAAAAAGTGAATCCTTTTGCGGCCGTGCAGTGCCCGATACTGTAATTCGAATTGGAGCCCAACCAGTTTCTAAGCCTTTAACTTTGTTTTTAAGCAAAGCTAAGCCACCTGTCTTTGTAGCAGTTGATGAATCTCCGGAATTCCGCGATTCGATTGGTGTTGTGACGCATCATATCCAAGCGGCTCCCGAAGCACTATTCAATTTGAAAATAACTAGTGAACATGTTGCGTACAAGAAATTATGGATTTCCGCAAATGAAATTGCGTCAGAAGTAACTGCTCAATATACTGGTGACTTAGGTGATGAAGGGATCATAGTAAAAAGACTGCTTGAATTATTGCCTTCGGAAAGTGATGTTTTTGTTGGCAGCAGCATGCCAATTCGTGACGTTGATACATTTTTTAGCAAGACAAATAAGGATATTGCGCTATTCGCCAATCGGGGAACAAATGGCATTGATGGAGTTGTATCAAGTGCATTTGGTGTACAAGCTGTTCGAAAACGGAATTCGTTTTTATTAATTGGAGATTTATCTTTTTTGCATGATGTAAATGGATTAGCCATTTCTCGTTTTCAAGAGACTGATTTGACAATCGTCATTTTAAATAATGATGGTGGAGGTATTTTTTCATATTTGTCACAGGCAACGGTGCCGAATCATTTTGAAGAATTGTTTGGAACACCGACAGGGCTTACGTTCGAACATATCGCTGCGATGTATGATGCACAATATACTGCGGTACAGAATGCTGACCAGTTTTCGAATGAACTGCAGAAAGAGAAAACGAAACCTATACGAATCATAGAAGTATTCACAAGTCGGCCAGTAAATGTAAAAACTCATCGAGCTTATTGGACTGAAATTATAGAAAGACTTGATCGCAATGAATGAAATTTCTTTGAAAGTTCGCGGAGTAGACTATTATGTGGAAATAAGCGGTAAAGAAGATCAACCTTCGATCGTATTTTTACATGGCTTTACAGGATCGACTGCAACTTGGAATGAAGTCCGTTCGAAAATAGCTCATCAATATAGAACGATTGCCATTGATTTGATCGGTCACGGGAAAACTTCTGTGCCGGATGATCCTTCACGTTACACAATGGAGCAAATTGTAGAGGATTTACATTGCATCTTTAAGCAAATTGACTTAGATAAGTTTTCTTTAATAGGGTATTCTATGGGGGGCCGCGTTGCCCTCTCATACGCTATTGCCCATTCTGAAAGCTTGAATTCCTTACTATTAGAGAGCGCTTCACCGGGTTTAAAAAGTGAGGAACAAAGGGCTGAGAGAAGAAAAGCGGATGCAAAACTATCTGAGAAAATCATTAAGGAAGGCATTCATAGTTTTGTTGACCTTTGGGAGAATATTCCTTTATTTCATTCGCAGAAGCGCCTTTCCTCTGAAACGAAAAAGCAAATTAGAAACGAACGGTTGCAACAGCGAGAAAAAGGCTTGGCGAACAGTTTGTTAGGATACGGTACTGGAAGTCAACAGTCCAATTGGCAGTACTTGCATACATTGCATCTACCTGTTCTTTTAATAACAGGGCAATTGGATGAGAAGTTTGTAACTATTGCCCGGGAAATGAAAAAAGAAGCACCATTATTTCAGCATACTATTGTAGAAGATGCAGGACATGCAATTCATGTGGAAAAACCTAAGCAATTTGTTACAATAGTAGAGGAGTTTCTGAACGATTTAAAAATTTGAGGAGGAATAAGATGACACGTCAATGGGAAACAATCCGTACATATGAGGATATTAAATATGAGAAGTACAACGGCATTGCAAAAGTGACGATCAACCGTCCTGAAGTGCGCAATGCGTTCCGTCCAAAAACAGTTATGGAAATGATCGATGCTTTTTCTCGGGCAAGAGACGATGAAAGCATTGGAGTTATCATTTTGACTGGCGAAGGAGAAAAGGCGTTCTGTTCAGGGGGCGACCAAAAAGTCCGTGGACACGGCGGCTATGTAGGGGATGATGAAATTCCACGTTTAAACGTATTGGACCTTCAACGTCTAATCCGTGTCATTCCTAAACCAGTAGTTGCGATGGTAGCAGGTTACGCAATTGGCGGAGGACATGTATTGCATGTTGTTTGTGACTTGACGATCGCTGCAGATAATGCCCGTTTCGGACAAACAGGCCCTAAAGTAGGTTCTTTTGATGCGGGGTATGGTTCCGGTTACTTGGCACGTATTATCGGTCATAAGAAAGCGAGAGAAATTTGGTATTTATGCCGTCAATATGACGCACAGCAAGCTCTTGATATGGGTCTTGTCAATACAGTCGTTCCTTATGAACAATTGGAAGACGAAACTGTCAAATGGTGTGAGGAAATGTTGGCGATGAGCCCGACTGCACTTCGTTTCATCAAGGCAGCTATGAATGCAGATACAGATGGACTTGCTGGTCTTCAACAAATGGCAGGAGATGCAACACTTCTTTACTATACAACTGACGAAGCGAAAGAAGGACGCGATGCGTTCAAAGAGAAACGCAAACCGGACTTCGGTCAATTCCCACGCTTCCCTTAATCAATCATGAAAAACCGCCTTTTTCTAAGGCGGTTTCAGACTGTAGACAAAGTATTTTTTCACTTTGTCTACAGTCTTTTAAAGGTTTTTAGTTATGGGATAAGTGTTTGCCCAGCTTGGCTTGAAAACGCTTGCCAGACAAGGCGCGAAGTCGAGCGAAGACCCGAATAGAACTTAAGNCGCCTTTTTCTAAGGCGGTTTTTCCTTAGGAAAGAGGAGATGTTTTTATGATTCCAAATTGGTTGTTACAGAGGGCATATTTAACGCCGGATAGAGTGGCATTGTCATTTGAACAACAGCAATGGACATTTCAGGAATTGCATGATGAGGCAATGCGCATTGCTCGGAAGCTCTATGCAAATGGACTTCGTGAAGGTACGCGTGTTGCGCTTTTGGGGCCATCCAATGCACATATGATGTTCATGATTCACGGATGCCTATTAGGAAGTATTGAAATTGTCATGATCAATAGCAGATTGTCTGAAAAGGAAATTGCTTATCAGTTATTGGATTCTGAAGCAGAAGCCATTATTGTTGAAGATTCACTTGCGGAAAAGCTGCAAACAATTGATCGTAAAAAGTTGTTATTTTCATTTATTGCTTCTTCTGAGGAAATCGATTTTACCCCAATCAATACATGGAAAGCCGAACAAACCATTACAATCATGTACACATCGGGTACGACAGGTTTTCCGAAAGGTGTTCGGCAAACTGTAGGAAATCATACATCCAATGCATTGTCGTCCGTCTTGAATTTAGGCCTTTCGGAAAATGATGTATGGCTTTGTACAACACCGCTTTTTCATATTAGTGGATTTTCAATCATCGTCAGGTCCTTGTTATATGGCATGGGCATTAGGCTCTATGAAAAGTTCGACGCGATCGAGGCGGCTGAGGAAATTCAAAAAGGCTCGGTGACAAGAATGTCCGTAGTTGCAAATAGCTTGGATCGTATTTTACGTGAAATGGAAAAAAGCGAAATGTTCGCGCATCCTAATTTCCAAACGATGTTAGCTGGAGGGGGCCCGCTGCCGATCGATTATTTAAGGCGTGCAGAAAAACGTGGCATAGCTGTCTTGCAAACATATGGGATGACGGAAACAAGTTCACAAACAGCGACATTATCCGCAGATGATGCACTTAGAAAAATAGGCTCAGCTGGAAAACCGCTCTTTTTTAATCAAATTAAAATAAGGGATGCCGAAAAGCCGATGCAGCATGGGGAAGTAATGATTGCAGGACCGCATGTGACACCAGGCTATGTCGGCCGGTTTGCCGATCGAAACCCGTTAGAAGATGGTTGGCTCCCTACCGGGGATATCGGTTATATGGATCATGAAGGCTATTTGTATATTGTAGATCGACGTTCTGATTTAATTATTTCTGGAGGAGAGAACATTTATCCAGCCGAAATAGAAAATGTACTCGTTTCCCACCCATCCGTATTGGAAGCTGGGGTGTGCGGGCAGGAAGATGAGAAATGGGGCAGTGTACCAATCGCTTTTTTAGTTTGTAAAGAACCAATTGAAAAAGAAGAAATTGAAAAGTTTTGTTTAGAAAGATTAGCAAAATTTAAAGTGCCAAAATCGTTTTATATGGTTGACGAGCTTCCACGCAACGCTTCTAATAAATTGATGAGAAGGGAATTGAAGCATTTCAGAAAAAGGCCGCTCTAATAAACGTTTTTTTGCATGGCTGTTGCTATTCAAAAAGGACATAACATCTTAACTCGTTATGTCCTTTACTTGACCTTCAATTATTTTGAAAGAGCTTTTTCAAACACTTTTAAATTTCGTTCCATCAATGAGAAATAGTTCTCTTCATTTGCAATGTCTTCTTCCGTTAACACTCCTAAATTGTGCAATGTTAATGATTCGGCGCCAATTTCTTTACGGATTACTTCCGTTAGCTTAGAAGAAATATTTTGTTCAAATAAAATATAACGGACGTTTTGGTCTTTTGCCTGTTTAACGATGGATGCCAGTTCTTTTTGGGACGGTTCGCTCTGGGAATTCAATCCTGCAATTGCGACTTGATGCAAGCCATATTCATTGGCAATATATCCGAAAGCGGCATGCGACACAAAAAAGGTTTTTTTAGGGGCATTGTGTGCCATCTCTTTAAATCGATTGTCCAATTCAATCAAATCGTCTTCTAGTAAATCAAAATTTTTCTCGAAATCCTCTTTATGTTCAGGCATCTGATTGATTAACGTTTCTTTAATAGCTGAAGAAAGCTCAATACTTAAAATTGGAGAAATCCATACATGGGGATCTTTTTCGTGATGATGTTCGTCATGTTCCTGATCCTGATGTTCTTCTTCGTCTCCTTGCAATAGATCATCAGAAATGCTGTCAGCAACGGCAACCATTTTAACATGTTCTGTTGATAGCGTTTTTTCAGCTTTATTTACGAAGCCTTCAAGGCCTAAACCGATATAAAAGAATAAGTCCGCATCCGAAAGTGCAATCATATCTTTTTGGGAAGGGTCAAAAGAATGCTCATCAGCGCCAGCAGGGTAGATCGACTTCACATCTACATATTCTCCACCGATCCGTTCCGTGAAATATTGAAGTGGATAAACAGTCGTATAAACGGTAGCCTTATCACCTTTGTTTTCAGGCTTTTTTTCGCTTTTACTGCAACCGACTAGATATATGGTTAATGAAAAGATGAGCAGCAGCAGAATAATGTTTTTCTTCATATATACTATCCTCCGTAATAGTAATCATTACGATTGAATCGCTTTCCCATAATACAAGAACTTGCTTATAATAGCAAACAAAAAGAAAAACCGGACGTTTTGCCGGTTGTGAGAGGGGAACAATTAATCTTTATTTGGAAATTTCTCTGGTACTGGGTCATAACCGCCTTCATGGAAAGGATGACATTTCGAAATTCGGCGTATTGTTAATAAACTGCCTTTTAATGCGCCATGTTTTTGAATCGCTTCCACTCCGTAATGTGAACATGTCGGGTAAAAACGGCATGAAGGAGGGGTTAATGGTGATATAAATTTTTGATAGCCGTTAATTAGGCCAATAAATAAAGTTTTCATAAAAAAGCTCCTTACGTTCTTCTATGTTTAGTTTATTGGTTTTGGTGGTAAAATAACAGGGAGAAGCATCGAACTGGTAAATACGAGCGAAAAGGGGAATACTTAATGTCGACAGAGTTAATGAAAGAATTAAATGTCCAAGTATCTACTTGGTCGGTAATGTACACAAAGCTACATAATTATCACTGGTACGTGAAAGGAAAAGCATTTTTTACTTTACATGCAAAATTTGAAGAACTATATAATGAAGCTACCGCTCATATGGATGATATTGCTGAAAGGATTTTAACTTTAGGCGGCAAACCGACAGCTACATTAAAAGAGCATCTAAGGCAATCTGTCGTTGAAGAAGCAACTGGCAAAGAGCAAGCTGAAGATATGGTAAAGACGATTGCGGACGACTTCGATAAGATTATGAAGTCATTGAAAAAGGGAATGGAGACAGCCGGCAATGAAGGTGACGAAATGACAGAGGATTTATTGAATGCGATCTATCAAAGCATTGAAAAACATCAATGGATGCTGAATGCATTTCTTGGTGAAGACAATAAATAATGCAATAATCCTTAACAAATGACCGAACTCTCCGATAGAAGGATGGAGAGGAGGAATGGGAAATGGAACTGAATGCAATGATGGCAAGCCAGCTCAGAAGCTTGCAATCTACAGTGCAAATGAGTGTCATGAACAAAGCGCTTTCAATGAATGCCAATGTAGTAACGGATTTGTTACAAGGCATGGACAATCAATCTGTTCAAGCAGTGGCCCATCCTCATAAAGGTCAAACTGTTGATTTGAAGGCTTAGGATTTAGCAAGAGAGCACGTATTCCTCTGTTGGAATGCGTGCTTATTTTTTGTTGTGGCCTTTAATTGGTGTAAAATAGGGTAGGGAATAGGAAGAGGATTTTTTAGGAGGAAATAGCATGTCGGATATACAGTTTATTAGAAATTTAATTATTGAAACGCCTTCAGTGCCCGGGAACTTTGCAAAAGTGGCAGCGGCAATCGGTGAATTGAAGGGTGATATTGGAGATATCCAGACAATAAAAGTAGGGACATTATCTACAATACGGGATATATCAATTCAATGCCAAAGCGAAGAGCATTTACATACGATTGTTCAGGCCATTAATGCAATCGGCAATGGAATTCATGTACATGCCGTAACAGACGATGTATTGCAAGCGCATGAAGGCGGAAAAATTCAAATGAAAAGCAGGTTTGAAATCCGTTCTTTAGGCGATTTAAGAAGAGCGTACACGCCAGGCGTTGCAAACGTATGTAAAGTGATTCAAGAAGACCCGGAGCAAGCAAAATATTTTACTGGAATTTCAAATACAGTAGCGATTGTTACGGATGGCACTGCGATTTTAGGATTGGGAAACATTGGGCCAGTGGCAGGAATGCCCGTCATGGAAGGGAAATCCGTCTTATTCGATCAATTTGCCGGAATTAGCGGGATTCCTATTTTATTGAATACAAGTGATCCAGATGAAGTGGTTGCGACGGTAAAACATATTCACCAAAGCTTCGGAGGTATTTTGCTTGAAGACATCGGATCGCCGCATTGCTTCGAAATCGAAGAAAGACTGAAAGCGGAATTAGATATTCCTGTCATGCATGATGATCAGCATGGGACAGCTGTTGTTACATTGGCATCCGTGTTGAACGCATGTAAACAGACAGATGTTGAATTGTCACAATCTGTCGTAGGGCAAATCGGTTTAGGGGCAGCAGGACTTGCAATTAGCAGAATGCTCATGGCATATGGAGTAAAAGAGATGTGTGGAGTCGATCGGAATCCGGATGCTATTGAAAGAATGAAAAAGCATGGCGGAACGATTTTAAATTCAATCGAAGAACTCATGGAAACTTGTGATATTGTCATAGCGACAACTGGTGTAGAGGGATTGATCAAACCAGAAATGGTAAGGGAAGGTCAAATCATCTTAGCATTATCGAACCCGAATGCTGAAATTAAACCTGAAGTTGCTTTGAAAGCTGGAGCAGCATACGCAGCAGATGGACGTCAAGTGAACAATGTATTAGGATTCCCTGGAATTTTCAGAGGAGCGTTGAATGCACAAGCGAAAGAGATTACTTATCCAATGCTGATCGGAGCTGCGCTTGCGATTGTCGATAGCACAAAGCCTGGTGATTTAGTTCCTCATCCACTTGACCCGAATGTACATGCAAATGTCGCAATCGCGGTTGAACGCATTGCAAATGAGGGGAAATAAAAAAATACTGCATTGATTCAATGCGATAAGCCATACTACCTAAAAAAGGATGGTTTTGTATGGCGAACGACAAGGTTAGAATGTATGTTTCTGTTAAAAATCAACAAGTATATCCTCATAAGCATGCAGCCCCATGGGAATATGAAGTAGAAATGAGCAAGGAGTTTCTTCCGGTCTTTCATCAATTATTTTCCCAAATAGGAAAATTGGAATTCAGGAATTTTCTCAGAGGTCATACGTTGCCTTATTTGCCCTATCACTATGATCGGGATAACCATGATATTGATCTTAGAACGAAGAAATTGTATGCTTTAATTCATGAATTTACAGACGATGAATCGAAAAGGTTCATTGAGCAGCTGCCCTATTTTAGAGAGCCGGCCAAACGTTAAAGTTGACTGTTTTAGTCCACTTCAAAAATTCTGCAAAAGGCTTCTCTATGTGATTGATTAATCGAATGGCTACATAGGTGAGGCCTTTTGTAGAAGAATGCCGGACGGTTCATTGATTGAAAGGACGTGATGTCGTTGGTTACTACGTTCAAAGATTTACAAGGCGCAAAAGTGGAACTAACATTTGGCGATAATCCGATGGGAATGGAGGCAAGACATGTTCTTGTCGTTTTAAAACATGAAGGAAAATGGCTTATGACTCGACATTTGCTTCGAGGCATCGAATTCCCAGGAGGCAAAGCGGAAGAGGGCGAATCAATCGAAGAGGCCGCAGTTCGCGAAACGATTGAAGAGACGGGTGTCCATATTACGGACTTAGTAAAATTTGCAGAATATGTTGTCATAAGCAATGTGACATTTTGCAAAGCGGTTTTCACTGGAAAAGTAGTCCAGATTGAAGAAGACCCGACGCTGTATGAAACTGCTGGGGCATTATGGATGTCAGATGAAGAGCTATCCAACTGCGATCAATTAAGTTTCCATATGAAAGATGCAGGGATGGCAAAAATTAAGGAATGGGTAAATGCCTATGATTCATAATGCCGCTATTTTGCATCGGCGGGATTACCCTTCTCCAAATCCTCATGTGCGCCTCGAAGAAATAACGTATTGGTCCGATGGCTATAAGGTGAAAGGCATGTTAGCTGAACCAGTAGAAGAGGGAATGTATGAAGGCATCGTTTATTTGCGCGGAGGCATACAGCATGTTGGTATGGTACGCCCATCCCGCATAGCGCAATTCGCCTCTCAAGGGTTTATCGTTTTTGCCCCTTATTACCGTGGCAACCGCGGTGGCGAGGGACGTGACGAATTTGCTGGGGAAGATCGACAAGATGCTGTAAACGCAGTCGATGTTCTGAAACAGCATCCAAACGTTGAGAAAGAAAGAATTCATTTATATGCTTTCTCAAGAGGCGGCTTAATGGCACTGTGGACGGCCATTCTCCGTGAAGATGTTTGTTCGGTTGTCATATGGGCAGGGATGTCCGATGTCGTGTTTACATATAACGAACGAAAAGACATGCGACGGATGATGAAAAGAGTGATTGGCGGAACACCTAATAATATGCCGGACGCCTATCGTGAACGGACGGCTTTATTTCGTATAAATGAAATTGAAGCACCTCTTTTGATTATTCACGGCATGAAGGATGAACATGTTTCTTTCGAACAGGCAATCCTTTTAGAGAATTCGTTGAGAGAAAATGATAAGCCGTATTATACATGGTATTTCCCCGACTATACACATCATTTTCCAGCTCAGCATAATGCACAAATTGTCCGTGACCTATGTATATGGATGAAAGAACAAGTAAATCTTTAAAGGGGCTGTCCAATAAGTCCCTAAAATAGAACAGGTGG
>NZ_JBHTLT010000042.1:0-72872 GCF_042679045.1 Sporosarcina contaminans
ATCCGAATTCAAGCGAAACTAAACAGCCAATCGCCGGTTGAATACCGACTAAAGGCTGCTTAGAAGGTGTTTTATTATTGTCTCAAAAACGACAGGCAGTGCCTTCAGCTGATGGTTTATCATTATTTTGCAGGAACAACTGAACCGTTCCACTCTTCCAAGATAAAGTCTTGAATCTCTTTTGATTTCAATACTTCCACGAGCGCTTTGACCGCTTCTTTGTCCTCGTCGCCTGCACGCACTGCGATGATGTTGACGTAAGGTGAATCTGTCGCTTCAAGTGCAATCGCATCTTCCAATGGATTCAAGCCAGCGTCAATCGCATAGTTGGAGTTGATGAGCAATGCATCGCCCTCATTGTTTTTATACAATTGCGGCATCATTGCTGCTTCGTAATCAGGCTCGAACTTTAAGTTTTTTGGATTGTCGACAATGTCGCTTATTTCAGCTTTTACTTTTTCGACGCCATCCGCAAGCGTAATCAAACCGTTTTCTTCAAGCATTGCAAGCACGCGTCCGTGGTCAGCTACAGAGTTGCTAATTAGGATTGTCGCGCCATCCGGTAAATCATCCAAGGAATCGTATTTTTTCGAATAAATGCCGATCGGTTCAATATGGATGGCACCCGCATTTACAAAGTCGTATCCGAAATCAGCGATTTGCCCTTCGAAGTAAGGGATATGCTGGAAGTAATTTGCATCGATAATGCCAGATTCCAAATCTTTATTCGGTAAAATATAGTCTTGATAAGGCTCAATTTCCAACTTGTACCCTTTTTCCTCCATTAAAGGCGTTGCTTTTTCTAAAATAATGGAGTGAGGTGTATTGGACGCACCAACTTTAATCGTTTTTTGCTCTTCGTTGCCGCCACTTGCATTATCGCCTTTATCTTTCGTTCCGCATGCTGATAGCGCGAGGATAAGAGCAAGCAGAATGAATAGCGAACTGATTTTCTTCATAATAAGTACCCCCTACAATATTTTATATAATAAACAGGCATATCCTGTTATTAACGTTTGTCCACTTTCTTCACAGATAGGTCTCCAATGAACTGGATTGCAAATACAATAATTAAAATAATGACAGTAGCAACAAGCATGACATCGCTCCGGCTTCTTTGGAAGCCTTCATAGTATGCCAAGTTCCCTAATCCGCCTGCTCCGATCACACCAGCCATCGCAGTATAACCGACTAACGCAATTGCCGTAACTGTAATGCCCGAAAGCAAAGCAGGCAATGATTCAGGCAATAACACCTTAAAAATGATCGTTTTTGTTTTCGCACCCATCGATCTCGCAGCTTCAATAACACCTTTATCAATTTCTTGCAATCCGATTAACACCATCCGAGCATAAAACGGAGCAGCACCGATTACGAGAGCAGGTAGAGCAGCTTCCGGCCCACGCATTGAACCGACGAGTAACGTAGTAAACGGGATCAGTAAAATTATGAGTATGATAAACGGAATTGAACGAAAAATATTAACAATGGCTCCCGTGAATATGTTGACAATCCGATTTTGCCAAAGTTGCCCTGGGCCCGATAAAAACAACAGAATGCCGAGTGCTAATCCGAAAATGAAAGTAAATAAAGTTGATACACCCGTCATATATAATGTTTCGACGGTCGCCTTCCACATTTTTTCCCAATCAATATTAACAAATAAAGATTCATTCATTGCCTATCACCTCTGTTTTTACACCTTGTTCATGAAGATAGGCAATTGCCTCATCCATTTCCGCTTTCTCCCCTACAAGCTGGAGCAATAGCGTTCCGTAAGCTCCGCCTTTCGTTTGCGAAATATTTCCTTGCACAATATTCACTTCAACATCGTATTTACGAATCAAGTTAGCCAACACTGGCTGTTCTGTTCGCTCTCCGATAAAGAATAGCTTGATGATTGTGCCTTCGGAATAGTCCTTTTTCAAATTGCCAAGTGCCTCATTTGTCCCAGCAGGCTCCGTCACTTGCGAAACAAATCGTTTCGTAACAGGCGCTTGCGGTGACTGGAAAACATCTAATACTTGTCCGATTTCTACTACTTTTCCTGCTTCCATTACAGCTACCCGATGACAAATTTTCCGAATTACGTGCATCTCGTGTGTAATGAGGACAATTGTCAATCCTAACCGTTCATTGATGCTCGTCAATAATTCTAAAATCGAATCCGTTGTTTCTGGATCGAGAGCTGACGTTGCTTCATCGCATAGAAGAACTTCAGGATCGTTCGCCAATGCGCGTGCAATTCCTACCCGTTGCTTTTGCCCGCCCGATAATTGTGATGGATACGCATTTTCCCTTCCGGCCAAGCCGACTAAATCGATTAGCTCGGAAACCTTTCTGTCACGCTCCGCCTTTTTCACATCTGCTATTTCCAGTGGAAAGGCGATGTTTTCCTTTACGGTTCTTGACCAGAGCAAGTTGAAATGCTGGAAGACCATACTAATTTTCTGACGGGCTTTACGCAGCTCTTGACCTTTCATTGCAGTAATTTCCCGCTTTCCAATCTTGATGCTCCCCGAAGTCGGCATATCAAGTCCATTCAACAAGCGGATCAATGTACTCTTTCCTGCTCCGCTATAGCCGATAATCCCGAAAATTTCACCTTCCGTTATCGTAAAGGACACGCCGTCTACAGCAGCTATGCCGTTTTCTTTGGAACCGAACCTTTTTTCCACTTTAGATAATTGAATCATTTTCCCACCTCATATTTCTGATCATCCGAACGTGCAAACGCCAGCACTTTCCTTCATTTATAATTAACATAAATGAAACCTTTTTATCTTATAAAGTAAAACTCCCATAAATGAGGTTTTTCTTCAAAAATAAAAAACCTTCCTGCAGACAAGCAGAAAGGTTCAATATGTTATAGTACTATAAACATTTGTCCAATCTCTCATCTTCCAAAGCAAAAGCTTTGCGTGACTTGGCACCATTTCACATTCATGACGGTTGCCGGGCTTCATAGGGCACTTCCCTCCACCTCTCTTTATAAGAGTGACGTATTGAATTGTTAAATACATTTATATCATAATTACAGTTTAGAAGTCAACTTAACTTTTCAAGAAGATACGGGATTGATTGAAATGCGTAGATTTTATGGGTGATTTTACCGTTCTTTTGGATTAGCAGGCAAGGGACGCTTTCTATTTGGTAATCGACCGCCAAATCTTGCACGTAATTCATGTCGGCTTTCCCAATCGGCAAATCAGGCTTCATGACAGAAATGACCTCCAACATTTTGGAAGCTACCGCACATGTGCCGCATAATGGCGTATATAAATAATAGACCGATAAAGGTTTTTCCTTACTGTTTTCCCATTGTTCTCTCGTCCAATTTTCGATTCCCAACTTAACCACCCTCAATATAAAAGAAATTCGGGATGCACTTTGAAATCTGCTCTTAACAAAATTTCTGCTATTTTGCGCAAAGGGGTTTTCTCCACCTGTCCATAAAGGTGCTCCGTATAGAGATGGATCGCTTCGGGATATTCTCGGATGAATAACTGTCTAAGCTTATCGCCGGAGTCATCTGCATCCATGAAAACATAGAGATCATATCCTTCAAATGGATATAAAAGCTCTTCCACTCGATACGAGCTGACCGTTCCATTCGTGCAAATGATGGCAACTTGCTCTGACAACACCTTCTGGATTCTCTTTTTGTCGGATAAACCTTCAACAATTAAGAGCTTTTCTGCCTTCATGACATGCTCCCTCCCGAAGAAAAACGAAAAGCCCCAGTTTTCACCGGCGCTTTCACGTATGATTATTCACCAACAGTCATTTTGTCATACTCTTCAGCAGACATTAGCGCATCCAATTCTGACTCATCTGTTGCTTCAACGACGATCATCCATGCACCTTCATATGGAGATTCATTAACCAATTCAGGGCTATCTTCCAACTCTTCGTTCACTTCAATGACTTTACCGCTAATTGGAGCATAAAGTTCAGAAACAGTTTTTACAGATTCAACACTGCCAAAAGGCTCATCCACTTTCACTTCATCACCGACTTGAGGAAGTTCAACGAAAACGATATCCCCCAATTCAGATTGAGCAAAATGTGTAATACCAATTCGATATTTACCGCTTTCATCTTTTACCCATTCGTGTTCTGCAGAAAAACGCAAATCTTTAGGTGTGCTCATCCCATAACCCCTCCATCACTCTACATTTATTGATTCTATTTAATTCTGACATAATTCCATCTTAAAGACAAGGGAGTTATTCACTTCCCCCATACTTCCTCGAACTGCTCTTCTTTAAAGCCTACCGTCACTTTTTCACCATCTGTAAGAAGCGGTCTTTTCAGTAGCATGCCGTCTGAAGAAAGCAGTTTTATCTTCTCTTCGTCCGTCATTGCAGGCAATTTGTCCTTCAAGTTCAGCTCACGGTATTTCATGCCGCTCACATTGAAAAATTTCTTGAGCTCCAAATTGGAGGCTTTTATGATTTTTTCAAGTTCAGCTGCTGTTGGCGGATTTTGTGTAATATCGATTTCCTTAAATTCGATGCCTTTGTCTTCAAGCCATTTTTTAGCTTTTCTGCACGTGCCGCATTTATTGTAGCCATAGTACGTCAATGCCATACTTCTCAACACCTCCATTTAGCCCCATTATAACAGAAAAGCCACCCAGGTATACAAGCATACCCGAGCGGCATATGTGGCAATTCAATTACGATGTTTTTACGTACAGTTCATGAGTAAGACCCATGCAATCAAAACTACATAACGAAATGGTAGACTTCAACAGCTCGATATTAAAGGATATATTTTTCCGCTTCAATCAATTTTGCAGCTGCTTCACGTTTCTTCGCAATGATATTGTAAGGATTCGAACGAGTTAGCTTGCGCAGTGCTGATAACATCATGCGCTGATTGTCTCCTTCCACTGAAGCAAGCAATGTTTCTTTTGCATCCTTTTCGATTGCTTCGAATGCTTCCTGACAGAAGATTTCAGTATATAAGATCTTTTGTTGTTCTTTATCAGCGCCATTTTTCGCCACTGCTTTTTCCGTACGCAATAGTGCAGATTCCATTGCGAAAATATTGTTCGCGATATCCGCGATATTCACAAGCACTTCTTGCTCTTGTTCAAGCTTCGTTCCGAAGCGTTGCGCAGCCATTCCAGCTGCCAACAAACCGATTTTCTTCGCGTTTTTCACTAAAACTTTCTCTTGTGCCAAAGGCTCGTCGCCAATTTCTTCTGGCATCATCATAAGCAATTCTTCTTGCAAGCCTTGTGCTTTTTCAAGCAATGGCAGTTCGCCTTTCATCGCTTTTTTCAAGAATGTGCCAGGCACGATCAACCGGTTAATTTCATTTGTACCTTCAAAAATTCTATTTATGCGTGAATCGCGGTAAATACGCTCTACTTCATACTCTTGCATAAAGCCGTATCCGCCATGCAGTTGAACAGCCTCATCAACAATGTAGTCAAGCACTTCAGATCCAACAACTTTGTTAATGGAGCATTCGATTGCATACTCCGCAATCGAAGCTGCAACAGCTTTACCGTCTTTTTGCTCTTCAGGCGTCATGTGGCTATTGCGCTCTTCAAAATAACCGACTGTACGGTAAATTAAACTTTCAGTTGCGTACAATTTCGATGCCATTGTCGCAAGCTTTTCTTTCGTTAAATTAAATGAAGAAATTGGCGTTTTGAACTGCTGGCGCTGATTTGCATACGTGATCGCTAATTCAAGAGCACGTTTTGAGCCTCCGATTGTGCCTACGCCTAATTTATAGCGCCCGATATTAAGAATGTTAAACGCAATTACATGTCCTCGACCGATTTCTCCTAATAGGTTTTCAACAGGCACTTCGGCATCTTCAAGAATCAATGTACGTGTAGAAGAGGATTTAATACCCATTTTCTTCTCTTCCGCGCCGACAGATACGCCAGGGAAATCTTTTTCAACGATGAACGCAGAGAATTTATCGCCGTCAATTTTTGCGTAGACAACGAATACATCTGCAAAACCAGCGTTTGTAATCCACTGTTTTTCACCATTCAAAATGTAATGCGTTCCTGCCTCATTTAATTTTGCAGTCGTTTTCGCGCCTAAAGCATCCGATCCGGAACCTGGCTCAGTCAATGCGTAGGCAGAAATTTTTTCACCCGTTACGGAGTTTGGAAGGTACTTCTTCTTTTGCTCTTCATTTCCGAAAAGAACGATCGGCAATGTACCGATTCCAACGTGTGCACCATGCGTAATGGAAAACCCGCCAGCTACTGACATCTTCTCTGCGATTAGTGCAGATGAAATTTTGTCAAGGCCCAAGCCATCGTATTCTTCAGGAACATCCGCGCCAAGCAGACCTAATTCTCCTGCAGTTTTCAATAGTCTTACAGAGTGTTCAAATTCATGGTTTTCCAAGTTTTCAATAACGGGAGCAACTTCATTTTTTACATAGTCCTCTGTCGTTTTTGCAATCATTTTATGCTCATCTGTAAAATCCTCTGGCGTAAAGACACGTTCAGGTTCAATGTCTTCAATTAAAAATGCTCCACCACGAATTAAGTCAGTCGTTTTTGTTTCAGCCATTTGAAATTCCTCCTTAATATTTTATGAGAGGCAGCCACTTACACTTATTTAATTTAGCGTACATAAATGTAATGACTGGCACCCAAGATCGTTGATTATTGTTCAAGTAAATGCGTTTTGCAGGAATGGTTTTAGATAAAGATGTGCTGCTCTTGTATTTATGTGCACTCTACACATTGCTTTTGTTCGATGTGACAGGCAGGGCGAAGTGGTGCTCTCAACGCTGCGCTTTTGTTCGCAAAGCCTGTTCGATGTGACAGGCAGGGCTTTTATGTGCTCCTAACGCTGCGCTTTTACTCGCAAAGCCTGTTCGATGTGACAGGCTTCGCAAAGCCCGTTCTGCGTGACGGGTAGTGCAAAGATTGTGCTCCTAACGCTTCGCTTTTGTTTCCATCCAGACTCCGGGCGGCAACCCCTCGGTCACTTCAGGATTGGATTTAGGGCAAAGAGCGCCCTAAGTCCAATCCTTCCAGTGCCTGTCGGGGTTGAGCAGCCGCCCTACGCTTTAGTCACATCCAGACTCCGGACGGCAGCTCCTCGGGTCGTTTCAGATAGGAAGCTAAGGCAAAAAGCGCCTTAGTTTCCTATCTTCCGACATACAGGACGTATTAGTGCCGACGTTGCCGCAGGACGCGGCGCTCTTAGTCGGCCAACGCCTGTCGGAGCTAAACGCCCCTCTCCGCTTTTGTTATAGCATTTCAAATACTCCGGCTGCTCCCATTCCTCCACCGATGCACATTGTGACGACGCCGAATTGTTTGCCTTGGCGTTTTAGTTCGTTCATTAATTTCAATGTCAGGACAGATCCGGTTGCGCCTAGTGGGTGGCCAAGGGCGATTGCGCCGCCGTTGACGTTTACTTTATCCATATCCAAGCCTAAATGGCGGACGACTTGCAATGATTGGGAAGCGAATGCTTCGTTCAATTCCCAAAGGTCAATATCGTCAATGGAAAGCCTCGCTAATTTAAGTGCTTTCGGAACTGCTTCAATCGGTCCGATTCCCATTACTTCAGGGGGCACTCCGCCTACCGCAAAGGAACGGAATTTGGCGATTGGCTTCAAGCCTTTTCCTTCAGCCACTTCGCGATCCATTACTAGCACGGATGCTGCACCGTCTGAAGTTTGCGAAGCGTTCCCTGCTGTAACAGAGCCTTTTACTGAAAATGCTGGACGCAGCTTCGCCAACACTTCCATTGTTGTTCCGTGACGGACACCTTCATCCATTTCGAACATAAAAGTCTTTTCTTGATATTTGCCGCTGTCGTCGACGAATCGCTTAACAACTTCAACCGGCACGATTTCATCTTTAAATTTCCCCTCTGCAATCGCTGCCGCCGCTCGTTCATGCGATCTTACAGCAAATGCGTCTTGGTCTTCACGGCTCACGTCATACTTCATCGCAACTTGTTCAGCAGTATGCCCCATGCCCATATAATATTGTGGTGCTGTTTCCGCCAATTTGAAGTTTGGACGGATCGTATTGCCCATCATCGGCACCATGCTCATCGATTCAACGCCGCCAGCGATAATCGCTTCAGAATGACCTAACATAATGCGTTCTGCCGCATAGGCAATCGATTGCAATCCAGATGAACAGAAACGGTTCACTGTAATTGCAGGCGTCGTATCTGGCAATCCTGCCAAAGCGCCGATATTGCGTGCAATATTCATCCCTTGTTCAGCTTCAGGCATTGCACAGCCCATAATTAAATCATCTATCGGTCCATCATAATCATTTGCCCTCTTTAAAGTTTCCTTGATAACCAAGGCTCCCATATCATCGGGACGGACAGTCGCAAGTGAACCTCTGCCCGCTTTTCCGACCGGCGTTCTTGCACCGGCTACAATTACTGCTTCACGCATTCGACTTCCTCCTTTTTACTTTGACGCTAATCAGTTGCGCAACGGTTTCCCTTTGAGCAACATATGCTGCATGCGCTGTTGTGATTTCGGTTCAGCTACGAGGCTCAAGAACGCTTCACGCTCAAGGTCCAACATGTATTGCTCATCGACTAAAGTTCCATATGGCACTTTGCCACCAGATAATACATACGCTAATTTCTTCGCGATTTTCAAATCATGGTCGCTAATGTAACCAGACAAGTACATGCCTTCAGCACCTAAGAGCATCGTTGCATAGCCGGAATCTCCAGTCACCGGAATCTTCTCTTTCTTCGGAGGTGTATATCCACCTTCATACAATGCCAATGCCGCCTGTTTCGCATCATAAATTAAGTGATCCGGATTTACGCTAATGCCATCTGCAAAATCAAGGAAGTTGTTTTCACGCGCTTCTTCAGCAGATGTCGATACTTTTGCCATTGCAATTGTTTCAAATACTTTGTTCGCGACGTATTGATAGTCTACTTGAACACCGTTCGGTAACCCTTTCAAATGCTTTGAATAGAGGTTGACGTTTCCACCGCCGCCAGGGATTAGGCCAACTCCTGCTTCAACAAGACCTATATATGTTTCCATGGATGCTTGGATATGCGCTGCTGGCAAGCAAACTTCCGCTCCACCGCCCAACGCCATTTGGAATGGTGCAGCAACGACCGGTTTACGGCTATACTTGATTTTCATCATAGCGTTTTGGAATGAGCGGACGATGAAATCAAGCTCGAAAATATTATCGTCTTGGGCCTCCATTAAAATCATGCCAAGGTTTGCCCCTACGCAGAAGTTCTTGCCTTGGTTACCAATGACAAGACCTTTGTAATTTTTCTCAACTTCGTCAATTGCAAAGTTGATCATTTGAATGACATCAGGACCAATCGCATTTGACTGTGAATGGAATTCCAACAATGCGATGCCATCTCCAAGATCGATCAAACTTGCACCCGAATTCTTTTTAATGACGCCATGTTTCTTTTTGTAGCGCTTCAAATCAATCGCTTTTTCGTTCACTGGTACTGGTCGATACCCTTCCCCATCGTAGTAGAGAAGATCCCCATCTTCCTCTCTATAAAACGATTCGATGCCCTTTGATAGCATCGTTTCTACGAATGCAGGAATTTGTGAGCCTTCCTCTTTCATCTTCTCGACGGATTTCGCAACGCCAATCGCATCCCAAATTTCGAATGGACCTTGCTGCCAGCCAAAGCCCCATTTCATCGCATTGTCAATCGCAACGATGTCATCGGCAATTTCACCAGTCAATTGGGCAGAATAGCGTAATGTCGGCGAAAGAACATTCCATAATATTTCGCCTGTACGGTCGTTCGCGTATACGAGCGATTTCACTTTGTTTGCAAGCCCTTTTTGTTGCTTCGCCATTTCAATTGAAGGCGTTTTCAATTTCTTCGTCGGTACGTATTCAAACGTCTCAAGATCCAATTCAAGAATTTCTCTATCTTTCTTTAAATAGAAACCTTGTTTTGTTTTTGCACCTAACCAGCCATTGTCAATCATTTTCTTCATGAAAGGCGGCAATTCAAATACTTTCTGCTCTTCGCCCTCTGTTTTATCAAAAGCATTTTTCGCGACATGCATGAATGTATCCAGACCGACGACATCTAATGTTCGGAATGTTGCAGATTTCGGGCGGCCAATCAATGTACCTGTAACCGAATCGACTTCTCCGATTGAATAGCCTCGCTTCTCCATTTCTCGCAACGTAATAAGCAAGCCGTACGTTCCGATCCGGTTCGCAATAAAATTCGGAGTGTCTTTCGCAATGACAACGCCTTTTCCTAATTTGTCCTCTCCAAACTGCAACATGAAATCAAGCACTGCCGGATCTGTTTTCTTGTTTGGAATGACTTCCAATAATTTCAGGTAGCGCGGCGGATTGAAGAAATGCGTGCCAAGGAAATGCTTTTGGAAGTCTTCCGATCGCCCTTCCGCCATCGCCTCAATGCTAATCCCAGACGTATTCGATGTAACAATCGTTTGCGGACTTCTTACCGCATCTATTTTTTCGTACAGCCCTTTTTTCACATCTAAGTTTTCAACCACTACTTCGATGATCCAATCAACGTCTTTCAATCTATCTACATCATCCTCTAAGTTGCCAATTTCAATGAGTGATAGATTTTTCTTCGTCGCCAAAGGTGCAGGTTTTTGTTTCAATAATTTTTCCAGTGCAGTAGCAGCGAACTTATTGCGGATTTTCGTATCCTCTAACGTTAGTCCTTTCGCTTCTTCCTCTTCTGTCAATTTGTTCGGAACAATATCCAGCAACAATACCGGAATACCGATATTCGCCAAATGAGCCGCGATCCCTGAGCCCATGACACCAGAGCCGATTACTGCTGCTTTTTTAATTTGATATGTCACGTTAGCGAGCCTCCCTTTCTTCTTTTGAATGAATGCTCATTCATTTCATAAGTAAAAAAAATAGAAACGCAATCTATAGTCATAGTTTAGACCATTTATCCCCTTTTCGCAATATTTAATTCTATATTTATTCGAAAAATTATTGTTATCAGCCTTTTGTCGATATCGTGGGCATTTCATTTCCTCGTACGATGAAAAGATTGTAAACTGAACAGTGAAGGAGATGATATAGGATGAAATCAATTACTACTGCAGAGCAATTCAATGAAATTATTAACAAAGACGACAAAGCACTCATTAAGTTCCAAGCCGGCTGGTGTCCTGATTGCAAACGGATGGACATGTTCATTGATCCTATCGTCGAAAAATATAATACGTTCACATGGTACGACGTTGATCGCGACGTGTTGCCTGAAATCGCTGAAAAATATGAAGTGATGGGTATTCCAAGCTTGCTTGTTTTCCAAAACGGGGAAAAGAAAGCTCATTTGCATAGCGCAAATGCAAAAACGCCAGATCAAGTAGAAGATTTTCTTGAAGAAGTGAAATAATTGCTAGCAGCGGCATGACAAACTTTGCCGTTGCTTTTTTTATTCATTATAATAGATTTAACGAATTTATTATATTGAGGTGGTCCTATGGATTACGAAAAAGAGATTGAAAGGTTAAAAGGAAGGATTGCTTGTTTAGAACAAACGATACGAGAAACATCGGTTCCAATCATTTCTTCTATTGTCAATCATACAATTTTAGTTCCAATTGTCGGATATAGCGGAGGTGAGCGTTTTGAATTGATCCGGACTAAAGTGCATGAATACATAAGTAAACATCCCGATGTCAATTGTGCAATATTTGATTTTTCAGGCGCAGATTTGGATGAAAAGGATCATGCGGAATTTGATCAAATGGCAATCGAGTTAGGACTACTGAACAACACATTGAAGCTGATGGATATCCGTCCCATCTTAGTAGGCTTCAACCCGCAAATCGTCCGTAAAATAGTACTCGCTGGCATCCATATGGATTTTGAAACATACGGAACGTTCCGCGCCGCCTTGAAAGTGTTGTTAAAGGAAGAAGGCCGTTCACTTAAAAAGTAGATAGGGGCAAACATGATGAAAACAATAAAAGGATTCATTGGCAAATCGCAATTCGATGAAGATATTGAAGCCAAGTTCCGTGCTTCTGCATGTGGGCCTGTCACTGCCTTTGTCATCCTTCGCCATTTATCAGAAGCCGAGCCTCACCTTTCCATTAACAAACTATATCGCAGCTTAGGCGGAACCAAAATTGGCTTAAGCAAATATCGAATGATCCGCAATTTAAGAAAGCTATTAGGGGCGGGCTGGAACATAGAATCTTGCGGAATTGAAGATGTCCTGTTGGAAATAGATGAAGGAAGACCAGTTGCCGCCAAATTCGATAAATGGTTCACGTTTCATTGGTTAGGAAAATTTACTTTTGATTATCACTGGGTGCCGATCGTCGGCTATGAGAAACACGGAAATGATCTCATTCTACTTATACATGATAATGGCGGCCGCAATCGGACAAGCCAATTGCGTAAAGTATCTTATGAGCAGAACAAGAAAATCCTTTCTTTCGTAAAAATGAAGAAAACCGCTGCTTTTTAAATTTCAAGCAGCGGTTTTCTGATCGACCGTTTTCTTCTATTGCATTGGTGCTAAAAGTTCTTTCTCGACTAATAAAGAAAAATCACCAATAGCCGGCAAGACCCTGAAAACGTAGTACGGAGTCGTAAATAATCTTCTAATATAAGAGTCTTTGGTGTTTTTCATTTCGTACATTACTTTGTATTTCAATGCTGTGGCGATAGGAATAAGGAGTCCATTTGCCTAATGATCATGCGATAGCCTTCTTGCTCTAATTTTTCTCTTAATGACTCACCGAAAATCGGCACTGCCAATTCTTCGATTGGATCTCCGAATGACAGCTCACAATGGATTTGGGCTAATTCCCTCGATAGCATAAGCATTTCCATATCGGTTTCAATCTTTTTGCGCATGCCGGGCGTCAGCTCATCCAGTGCATTTACGACACCATCAACCGTTCCATACTCTTTAATCAATTTCAAAGCTGTTTTCGGACCGATTCCTTTAACGCCAGGATAGCCATCGCTCGGATCGCCTGTAAAAGCCTTTGTATCGACAAAACGGATCGGTTCGATTTCATATTCCTCCACGAAGCGCTCTTCGGTATAAATGTCGTAAACTGTATAACCTTTTTTCATAAGTGCGATGCGGACGCCTGGTCGCAATAGCTGCAATAAATCTTTATCGCCTGTGACGACAGTAATATCGGCACGCCCTTCCCATTCACAAATAAACGATCCGATCAAATCATCGGCTTCCATGCCTTCCACTCCGTAATTTTTCCAACCGACCCATTCCGAAACTTCCCTCGCCATATCGAATTGCGGCACAAGCTCCGGAGCCGGTTCTGGGCGATTTGCTTTATAGCCGTCGTATAAATCATTTCTGAAAGTATGGGCGCCCATATCCCAACAAACTGCCATATGTGTCGGTTTGAAAATTGAAACGGCTGTCATAGCATGACGCACGAAACCTTGTACACCATTCGTCGGAACTCCTTTATCGTTCGGAAAATAATGGCCCATCGCTGAAGTGGCAAAAAATGATCTGAATAATAGCGCCATGCCATCTACTAGTAAAATATGAGGCTTTTGTTCGCCCGTCATTGCTTTCATCTCCTAAAATAGTATAGTTTGCTTTTCCATTTTTGTTGAAATAGGTAAAGTTCGTGAAAGAGGGATAAGTACTAAACTGCCCAAAAGATCAGTATATTAGCCTACAATTTATCAAGCATCACAAAAATGCAAGTCTGCTAAAAAAGCGGATTGTCGCGTTGCTTCTATTGTTAGTTGTCGGATCCGGAACACTCATAGAGCCAACGCTCATAGTCCACGACACAAAAATGCCATATTGAAAATAACCATTCGAGGTTGGCAGTGCGTCTGTCTATACAAGTTTTATATAACACTCTAATGATAGCATGCTTCATGCATTGATTGAACAAATTGGACGCATCGATGCAATTGATTATTATCAAAACTACTTTCAGATGATAACCAACTGCCGCCAATCAAAGGGGGAGAGGAATTGTTACAGATGAATATTATTAAACGTGGAAAGCTGCAGCTATGATTTAAGAAATACGAACATTAAATAAGCGGGTCCTAAAAACCTCATTAGGACCCGATCCTCTTCGATCGCTCTCTAAACCGAAACTTCTAAAAAAACCTATGGATTATAATAGTAATTTCATGCCTTCATGGCTTGCAATAAAGCCTAAACGATCATAAAAGCGATGGGCATCCTGACGTTTTTTGTCAGTTGTTAATTGAACCATTCCACATTTTTCAGATTTTGCAATCGCGATTGCTTCTTGAAACAACGCTTCTCCTACCTTTTTTCCACGGTAATTTTGAGCAACACGAACTCCTTCAATTTGCGCTCGTTTCATGCCTTGTCTGGCTAATCCGGGAATCATTGTGAGCTGCAGGCAGCCAATCACAGAATCACCGTCAATAGCTAAGATGATTTGATTCCCGGTTTGTGCCTCAATTGCTTCAAACGCCTCATAATACGATTGTGGCAATGGAGTTTCGTTACGCTCGCGTTGAGAACCTAATTCATCATCGGCAAGAAGATTTACGATTGCTGGTACGTCATTAATCGTAGCTTTTCGAAAGTTCACTACAACTTCACCCCTCTGTGTATAGATAAGTAAACTGTTTTGAAATAAGAACACCGTTTTCTGATTATAGTGACCCAATTCTATAATTATCACCTGAAAGGCCGAGTCGCTAACCCCGCCTTTTAATCATATGCACAAAAACTGTTCGATTTTCTGAATATCCGCTGCGAAAATTCGATCTTGATCGATCGGCGATACGATATCCCTTAACGCTTCAAGCTTTTCTCTTGTACGTGGGGCCATGTTTTCAACATTTTGATACATGCATGCTGTCATTGCGCATAATGCTTCAATGGCAAGGACGTTACGGACATTTTTAATAATTTGATAAGCATGCCTTGAACCGATCGTGCCCATCGACACATGATCTTCCTGATTGCCCGAAGATGGAATGGAGTCAACAGATGCTGGATGCGCCAATGTTTTATTTTCCGAAACGAGGCTTGCAGCGGAATATTGCAAAATCATCGCGCCCGACTGTAATCCGGGCTCTGAGCTGAGAAATGGCGGTAAGCCTTCGTTTAATTGCGGATTGACAAGCCGCTCAATGCGTCGTTCGGATATATTCGCAAGCTCAGCCATACCGATTTTCAGGAAATCCATTGCAAAGGCAATTGGCTGGCCATGGAAATTTCCTCCTGAAACAACGATCTCCCCATCATCAAAAATGAGCGGATTATCCGTTGCGGCATTCATTTCAATTTCCAATTTCTCTTTTACATACGATAGAACTTGAAAAGTTGCGCCATGGACTTGAGGGATGCACCGAATGGAATATGCGTCTTGCACACGCAGTTCGCCTTGTTTTGTCGTTAAACCGCTCCCCTTCAGCCATTCCAACATCCTTTCCGCAACACTGATCTGTTCAGCATAGCCGCGCGCTTCATGGATAGCGGGATGAAAAGCATCTGTTATACCCTTTAGCGATTCCATCGTCATCGCAGCAATCCATTCACTGTCATATGCCAACTTTTCTGCTTCTAAATAATTGACGACGCCTTGAGCAGTCATCGCTTGTGTTCCGTTAATTAACGCAAGCCCTTCCTTCGCTTCAAGAACGATCGGACTTAGTCCATGTTCTCTCCAAACATCTTTAGCAGAAATTGGCTTGCCATCTTTCCAAACGAATCCTTCCCCTACTAAAACGAGCGCCAAATGGGAGAGCGGTGCAAGATCACCTGATGCGCCAAGAGAGCCTTGTTGAGGAATGACAGGATGAATTTTGTGATTCACCATATACGCAAAGCGCTCCAGCACATCAGCCCTAATGCCCGAAAAGCCTTTCATTAACGCGTTGAGCCTGAGGACGACCATCGCTCTAGAAACGACTTCAGGAAAAGGCTCTCCTACTCCACAAGCATGCGAACGGATCAAATGTAGTTGCAAAGCTTTCGTATCCTTTTCATCGATTTTCACATCACTGAATTTGCCGAAGCCCGTATTAATGCCATAGACAGTTCGATCATTTTGAACGATATTCTCGACTGCTTCACGGCCCTTCTTCACCCGTGCCAACGCATCGCTATTCAAGGTGATCTTGTCATCATTATATAAAATCTCTTCCATTTGCTTTAACGTCAATGAATCCCCAGTTAGTTCAACCATTTCAAACACCCTTTCGCCAAATTAATTTCGTTCCCTTATTCCTATCGTACACGAAAATAAATTAATTTTGTTGACTTTTGCGAAAGTTTGTTCTATGGTAATGTGCTGTTGTTTTAGTGTATTGATGCAATAAAAAATCCATGGTGATTGCCATGGATTTTTTACTATTTGATTTTCACACGGACATCTCCTTTTATATACGTTGGATAGGCATGTAGAGGGAACTCCAAAGGATTCGCAAAGTCCTCATTAGGTAATTCGACTCCGATTGTAACTTTTTTATCATTTACCCTTGAAAAAGAACCCGATTTTGAACGAAGCTCTTTCCCTTCGGCGTCATAAAATGTGGAAAATGGATCATGGTAGTAATCCTTTCCACCTTGTAATTCGACTTCCATAAAAGAAGACCCATGCATCTTTACATTGCTGAATCGTTTATCCTTTGGCTGCTGTAGAATATCTTCAGTTTCGGTATGAATAACGATAAATGCTTCGTCTTTCTCTAAAGCCATTAGCTTGTTAAATTCCAAATACAGTTCATCACTGCTTTGAAAATAATTGCTTTGTAAATAATAGATTACTTTATATGGATCTTCTACATACCTCGCGGAAATGCCGTTTTTGATGGACGTCCATTCTTCTCCATTTTCATCTACAATTCGTAGATCTTCAAAACCAAATATTTTTTTCGTATTTTCAGGAGCGTACTCAACTTCTACTGCTGTTTTAATTGGACCGACTGTGATGCTGTTGATCTTAATTGCTTGCCCTTCCACGATGGTCGTTTCATTGATCTTCATTTGTTCTTTCTTCACAGGCTGCAGTTGCACTTGGAATGGCAAGCGAACAGTTTCTGTAATTTTGGATCTGTCCGTGTCGTTTGCAAACTGAACTTCCAGCATCAATTGCTCCATTGGCAATGGTTCGTTAAATTCGATTTCCACTATGCTTGTTAGATCTGCTCCATCTTCATCGTGATAGCTACTGGATGAGTTCTTTACATTGACAGCATCTTTTCCATCAACATCCACTATCCGATAATCGGAAACAAAATCTATTTGTTCATTTGTTTTGTATTTTATTTCAATAAATGCAACAAGGCTCGATTCATCAGTAATGATCCCTTTCAATGTCACTTCCACATTTTCTGTCGAATCGGTTGAGTCGATTACTTGGAAATGATCATTTTCAATCGCCATTTGCAGTCCTTTATTGTCCTGAATCATTTCAACAATCCGCTCCATACCTGGAAATGAAGCAATTGCATTTGCGAACGCAGGCGATACGCGTATTAAGGCTGCAAAAGCGAGAATCAGAATTGCAGCTGAAACTGTAGAGAAAACGCTGCGCTTAACAACCCGCCATTTCTTTCTTCTATTCGTTTTTGCATGTTCAAACCCGTTCTGAATAGCAGCTTCCAACCGTTCTTCGGGTAGGGCTGCCTTCTCAATTTCCGCTTTCCATTTCTTCAGTTTTCTTTCCTCTTCCATCAAGTTCTTTCTCCTCCTTTCCTTCAAAAAACGTCCGCAATGATTTAACCGCCTTATATAGCCTCGTTTTCACAGTTCCTTCCGGTGTTGACGTCATATCTGCTATATCTTTTATTTTAATATCATGCAAATATTTCAAATGAATCAATTGCCGTTCCTTCTCAGACAGTCGGCTAAGCGCCTCTTCGATTTCAAGATATGTAAAATCATCGCTTATTCCTTCTAATTTACCTGCATTTGCATCAAGCACATAACGTTTCTTCTTATTTAGTACATCACGGAAATGGTTCATCATAATTCGGATAAGCCATGTTTTTGCATATTCTGGCATTCGCAACGTTTTTATTTTGTCATAGGACCGCATCGTTACTTCTTGTACGGCATCCAATGCATCTTCTTCATTTTTCAAATAGGATAGTGCCGTTCGGTAAAGAGCTTCCTTATGCTCGGAAAGCAATCGCAAAAACGCTTCATCATCTCCTTTGATCGCCTTTTTCGCAAGTTCTATGTCCGTCAATTCCCCACCTCCAATTGGTCCCTCTATCTATTAGACTCGCCGGCACAAAAAAAGTTTTTATACCCCAAGAGTCCAACCCATTTACGTTATTGTCACATAGGATATGGAGAATGCGAAAGGGGAGGAAAAATGTCGAGTATGTTTGCAAACAATCAAGATGAAGAAGAGTTTTGGTATCCAAAATTGCCAGAAGGTTATGAAGGAGAGGAAAAAACAATGGTAAACTACGGAATGAATGAATGGATGCCGGGCGCTATGCCTAATTACGGAATGGAAGGTTATGGTCAAGAAATGATGTACGCTGGTATGAACTCGACCTATGATATGCCGTACTCGCCGACATCTCAGGCCGTTCTTCCTTTTGATCCTAACTTCCCATCTGGCCAAGGTGGATCGTTTGGATTTCCCGGAGGTTCGGGATTCCCAGGAGGACCAGGTTTCCCAGGGGGATCAGGATTTCCAGGGGGACCGGGTTTTCCTGGTGGGCCAGGATTTTTTCCGGGTCAGGGAGGTCCTAACTTCCCGCCAGGCCAAGGGTTTCCACCTATAGGTTCTCCACAAGTACCGGGCAGCCCGGGCGGATTTCCGGGTCAGGGAGTACAACAAGCTCCAACAGCGCCGCCACCAAATTTCACACCGGAATACCCTGCATTCCAAACCTTCGCTGTCGATCCAGGGGCCATCCGTGGATGCCTGTTCCGATACACTTTTGTATGGACATCTAGACATAGCGGATTCTGGTTCTTCCCAGTTTTCGTTGGTCGCACCTCAGTAGCAGGCTACCGCTGGAGACCAAGTCGAAGAAGATGGGAATATTTCGGTATAGATTTGAATCGAATTGATCAGTTCACTTGTTTTTAATGAAAAAATGTCTTTCACTGCCGGCAAATATTCGTCATTTGCCGGCGGTCATTTTATTTTGGGAGGCTGGACGTGTTATGATAAAGAATTGAACAGATGCGCATGCTATCATTAGCTTCCGCTATATGAGGAGTGAAACTATGGATAATAAGGAAAGACAGCTATTTAACTTCTATTACAATAAGTTTGCTGAAAGACGATTTGATGAAAAAGACGTTTTTGGCTTTTTATCATTCGCAAGAAAATATACGGAAAATAATAGAGTCATGAAGGAACTTGGAAATTTTATCGTCCATAGAGAAAATACAACGGGGCAAGTTCAAGCATTTTTTGAGGATTGTAAACAAATAATCGACAATCTTAATCAAAGAGGCAATCGAAAGATTTATCATTTATTTTCCTTTAAGGAAATTCGGAATGACTTTAACGCATTGCTTTCCGAGATAGGTTTTGAAAAACTGTCTCCCGAAGTTATGAATGATTTCGTTTTATGTATCATTTCATTGCTGCAAGATGTAAAATTAATGTTTGGAAATAAAGAGATGGGCCATTTAAGTTTTGCAGCATCAAGCAAAGAATTATTTTTAATGGGCAATATGAAAGCCTATCATAATGGGCGCTACATACCAGTGACATTTCCGGTTTTATCGGTAAAAAATATGTACGAGACCATCAAGCCTCAAGATCATAACGATACCCCTTATCTATTTGATCATGCAATCGTAGAAATAATGAACATCGATGGCCGTCTCGTCATTACTTTCCCTACGTTATCATGAACTGCATCTAAAGAATGGAGGCACTCTACATGAAATATGATCTATTTTTATTTGACTTAGACGATACGTTAATGGATTTTAGCGAGAGTGAAAAAAATGCATTTTCACTTTCCTTTAGCTCCATTGGTTATCCAAATGGCTTAAGTGATTTTCGAGAGAGCTATCGAGCGATTAGCGATGTGCTATGGGACGATTTAGAGCACGGCCGCATCACATTGGGAGAGTTGAAAACGGAACGATTTAAACGTTTGTTTGAGATGCATAGCCTTGAGGATGACGCGGAAGCATTCGGCCAAACATATCTTGATCATTTAGGCAAGGAGATCCATGTAATTGATGGCGTCGAGGAAATGCTGAGTAGTCTTTCGGATTTCAGATTAGCGATTGTCACGAATGGCTTCAAAGACGTTCAATATTCAAGAATTAGCGGTTCAGCACTGAATAACACATTTGAGGCAATCATTACATCAGAAGAAGCAGGTGTTCAAAAGCCTTCCGCAGAAATTTTTGAGTACGTATTCAAGCAATTACAAGTGACGGACAAGTCCCGCGTCCTCATGATCGGCGACTCGTTATCCTCCGATATTTTAGGCGGCAACAACTTCGGCATTGATACGTGTTGGTACAACCCAAAACGGAAAGAAAATAAGAGCGCTGCGAAACCGACATACGAGATTCATGATTGGAAGGAATTTAGCTTTGGGAAACTCGAGGCTTGAGCAAATAAATAGCAGAACATACAAAATCCCTATTTGTACATTGGCATGGACAAATAGGGATTTTGTATGAGCAAACGAAACATTGACGCATAGCGATGTACCACTCTCAGCGTATAAATAACAATACTGTCTAATAGAATGTATAAACACAATAAAAAGGTGGATCATTGGTGTTGACATTCAGTAGACAACAACTAATCGGAATACTATTTTCTCTATTAATGTTCATAGGTTTTCTTTCCTACGAATATACAATTTATAGACATGCCTACCAAGCAATGATCTTGTCCATTTTTATATTGGGAGTAATCATCATAATTCTTGGAACAACGGAATCAAACATTCCGTTTTATCTTAAAGCCTTGAGGAACAATAATATAATTTTCGTTTTATCAAGCTCCATGCTTCTATCCACACTTCTTTCATCACTTACAGTTGGTTTGGTAACCTATCACAGTCTATTTAGCGTCTTATTGATCATTTTCACCTTTTATATATTTTTTTTATTGTTACCAACTCTGTTAAATAATCTTGATCAAAAGGCGAGAAAGCTAAGCTCACTGATCACTTTTTTTTCGGCAATCGGCATTATCATAGGAATGAAAGGAAACTTTTTAGGCTATAGTCCAACGCATTATCCAAGAGTATCATCCATTTTCTTTGATCCCAACTATTTTGGAACTCTATGTGCGATCGGTTTTATTTTGTGTATGAGCAACAAGGGTATATACAGGCTCTTCGCTTTTATTAACCTTTTAGCATTATATTTCTCCGGTTCTAGGGCGGCAATGATTAGTTTATTCATCGTTGTATTTGTATTTTATTTCCATAAAAAGAAATGGAACAAAAAAACACTACTCTCCTTTGTTGCACTATGCATAGCCGGCTATCTTTCCCTAACCTTTCTTTTAAACACAGGATATTTTAGATTTTATAATGGACTCAGTTCCCGAGACTATCTTTGGGAGCTTTCATTTAATATCATAAAAGAACAACCGATTTGGGGGTATGGTCATGGATCTGTTGCAGGAGTATTACAGAACATAGGTGCTTCTATTAGCAGCTCCCATAATGCGTATTTAGATTTTATAATCACTTACGGTTACCCGACATTCTTCCTGTACAGCTTCGTCATAATAAAAGCTTTTTATATTGGAGCTAAAAATAATATTCCACAATATGTACTGAAAAGTGCATTTCTACTTTGCATTTCCGCGAATTCCATTTCAATCAATTTAGGTGGTTTAGGCATAACTTCTTTATTATTTACTTTGTTTTTAGGTATTTGCAATGCTTCGAACTACAAATCGTTTTCTAAATAGAAGCTTACGAAGGGAGTATTATATGAAGAAAATGCTGTTCATTAGAAATGAAAAAGCGTTTCTGCCCGAAATAGAAGCTTATATCCGATATTTTAATAAAACAAAAGAGTTCATCGCCTATGATTCATCAAAGTTAAACGGAGATTTTGACCAGAATGAATATGATATACTATGGGAATTTAAAGGGGTTGGCGGATTAAAAGCAACAGACCAAATCCTTATACATGAGTATGCTTCCTTATCAACGGGAACATTTCCAGTTTTAAAAAATACAATTAAGACACTCAAAAACCGTAAGCCAAACTTACGGGTCTTTTTAAACGCCAATGTTAAATCAGGTTTCAATTTTAAAGATACGATCCCGTACTGCTATCGAGATATGGGGATTGACCGTATCTTTCTACAGAATAAAACGCAAAAAAAAGAATTCGATTTTGTTTATATCGGTTCCGTCTCAAAATGCAGGGAAATTGATCAACTATTACATACCTTCACTACTAAAATGAAAGGCAAGCTATTATTAATTGGCCCTGCGGATGATGATCTCTACACTGCTTATAAGGATAATAAAGACATTACATTCACTGGAAAGGTACGATATAACGAGGTTCCGCAAATTGCCAGTACAGCTGAATATGGCGTTAATTTCATTCCGGATCGGTATCCGTTTAATATACAAACTTCCACCAAGCTTCTTGAATATTTGGCTTTAGGATTAAAAGTAATTACGACGGATTATGAGTGGGTCAGGCAGTTTGAACAAAAAAATAACTGTTCTTTTTTCAAACTTAATATTAATCATTTTGATCATAGCCAATTAGAAAAACATGAGTTCATTTCCAATCTGAATCGTGAATATTACTTGTGGGACAACGTGATTGACCGTTCGAATATATTACAAAAAATAATAGAATTGGGTAAGCCATGAACTTGAAACAAAGAACCCATCGTCATTAATTCTGATGATGGGTTCAGACTATATAAATAAGCTATCAAGTGTTGATTTTCCCTTGATTTAGATTCATCTACGTTAAATACCTGATTATAAAATTCCCTTCGTCCATTTCACTTTTACATTACATGCTTTTAATAGAACACTTCCATACAAGGATTGTGCTTCATACCCGGAATAGACTGGCACAACCTCTCACCCGAACCCCATTTTGAATCGGCGGATGTTTTCATCATCGGTTAGGCCACCCATATCATATACTTTGCATCCCAACTCTTTGAATAAAAGCATACTTTTCCAAATAAGGTATCGATTCGAGATGCTTAATTTTTTTTTGGAAGCTGGTCATCTTTTAGTCGAAAATGTGAGGCAGAGTATACTCAAATTGAACAAAACAAACCTTCGTCCAAATATAAAAAACCACCTTTTTACTATCGGTTTCTTTACTACGTCTTGCGATTTCTTGAAATCACTAAAACTCCTTTTTGCATACTGCATAAAAAATAATGGTCATAGTAATACATCAATCATGTAATAATTTGGACAACAGTTCGATTAATACGAAAATGATTGCAGCAGTCGGGCTAGAGATTAAATAGTGAGGAGAGGTAGTTTGAATACAATTTACGACGTAGCCTTTATCGGTGTATTACTTTTTCTATTGCTTGTGTATATACTCATTGACTTTATGCAAAACGGAAAGAGGAATTTTGTAAGAAGAAGAGTGTATGTAACATAAGCCGAATTAGTAACCTTAATTTGATTATTAAGTACACTATATCCACTCAATGAGATAAAACTTTGCCCTGAGTTGCTCATGTTTTCGGGATAACGCTTTTAACAGCGGTCATTAGTATAGGTGGCACGTATTTGTATATGAATGAAAATGAAAATGTAACGAGGAATAGTAGTTCTGAAAATGAACGACAGAGTAGTGAAACAACGGATGAAAAAAGCGATAAAAAGGAATTTGTATCAACGGTTGATACGAGACTTGGTTGGGAAGATGTTATACATTCTAACTGGATTGATGAATGGGAAAGTGGCGTAAAACCGCTTTCTGAAAGTTTAATACAAGAAGTTATCCAAGAAATGACCCACCAAAAGATTATTGCGGATGAAAAAGAACAATCGATTATGATAACGCCTGTACGAATCGACACTTTGAAGCAAGTGGTGGAAGAAAATAAAGGGAAGTATGAACACGCTGATGACTATTTAGATGTGTTAAATCGTTGGGGGAACGGTGATTTCTCAATGGTTGATTATGACCATAATTTGGTGATGTATCTTCAACACTCAAAACATCCGGATGGCCTCGCAAAAGGGATTGCATCCATGGAGCAAGAAATCCATTATATATTCCAAGTCTTTTCAAAAGAGGTCGATGACGTATTAGGTAGTGATGAAAAAAATAAGTGTTTTTATGCATGGATGGAACAGGCAGCGATCTGCGATCGAGAGAGCCTTTGTATCTTTGTAGTTTGTGATTATCCAGAAGAATTGGAAGCCTTACCTCTCTTAGGTTTGTATTAAAAAATTTGAAGAGTGAATCTTTTTTTGGGTCAAAAACGTATAATTATCAAAAGGATTAAGGAGGGTTTTAAAATGAAAAAGTTATTTTTAATCTTCACTATGGCTATACTTCTTTTCGGTTGTTCTAATAAAGGCAAAGACACGGATATCTCCAAGGAAGTTAATCCTGATCAAACAGTCGATTATTCTACAAATAACTCTGGAACATTAGAAGAAAGAATTAACTCCATTATGGAGGAACAGGGTCATCCTAATTCCGAAGATATTTTTCATTACGAGATAAAGGGTGACTATATTTTTGTTTTGACTAAAAATATTCGTAAGCCAGTCGAAATAACCATACTAAAGGATGACTCCAACGAATTAAAATGGGTTTTCACTTATGAAACTGGGGAGGCAACACTTATTAGTCCCACAGAGAAGGATGGACCTTATATCATGGCTATCCAACCGAAAGACAAGAATGTAAAAGATGTAAAAGCATTTGGAAAACCAACAAAACAAATAAAAATAACTAAGGATTATAGTGGCGTTCTTACAGAAGAGGTTAATTGTTGGATTTTTATCGCTGATGACATCGGAAAATCCCCTGCGGATTATGAAGATACAGAAGATATCGAGTATATCAAGTAAATTAAATAGCATTTAGTAAACGCAAAACGGAGCCAATATAGGCTCCGTTTGTTGTTAGATCAGAAAACGATACCCCTCCATGCGAACGTCAGTTGTATACTTAAGACTGGATTCAGGCACTCGATACGTAAGAGCCCCTCCCATACCTCCAGAGGGTTGTAAGTTCCCTGCAACCCACCAACCAATTTGCGATGGTGGATTATATTGTGGCTGTCCAGAGCAAATGAATTTCTCACCACATTCACATACCGAATGGTAACTTAAGCCGTACTTGTTGGTAAGATTTACTGTTCCATCTGAATTCCATATAATTGCTTTTGCTCCTGGC
Source organism: Sporosarcina contaminans (assembly GCF_042679045.1). Lineage (NCBI taxonomy): Bacteria > Bacillati > Bacillota > Bacilli > Caryophanales > Caryophanaceae > Sporosarcina > Sporosarcina contaminans. The sequence goes on from NZ_JBHTLT010000042.1 coordinate 25,314, forward strand.
CTCATTTGATGCAATCCAAATATTGGACATGGTTGTACTCCCATCCAAATCACTCCTTTTTTTTCTTACAATATATAAAGGGGAGAGAAGGATAGAAAAAACAACCGATTTTAATATTTAAGTTGTTTTTATTTGTACTTTTATCCCTTTAATTAATAGGCATACAAATAAAAAAGAAGAATGATATTAAGAATGGACCTTGGATAGCTTACTAATCTAAATGCCTTGTTATTTTTTAGAAAATTGGTATAATGTAATGTATGATAAACAAAACGCTAATCAGTTTATTTTTGACGGCATATCACTGACGTATTTTTTTAAAAAAAGAAACCGAACATACGGTCTTAAAACCATTATGAAAGGGGTTCTTATTATGATCTTAGAAAGTGACACATTGATAGAGGATTTCTTACATAGAGAGGAAAACATAAAGGTTTTGGAAGATTATATGAATAACCCGAACAAAAGAAATAAAGAGGTTTTGGACAAACAGTTTAAAAAACATTTCTATATAATTCGTTGTATTAGTTACTTCATTAAGATGATTCACTTTGAAAGTAGACATTTTGATAAAAAACAAAGAAGAAGAAATGAAATATATAAACTAACTTTAGACAAAGAAAATGATAATGGTGTGCATTATATTGATTTGGTAGTTGATTTCAAAGGAATTGAGTGCATCACAAAAAACTTAGAGGAAATTAGTGAAGATCCTATCCTACATGCTTCAATAAATAACTTAACTGAAAAGCAAAAAAGAATTCTTTATTATATTTTTGTTGAAGAGATGAAGGATATTGAGGTTGCAAGTGTTCTAGGCATTAGCCAACAAGCTGTAACAAAGGCAAAGCGTAGGGCTTTAACAAAGATTAGAAAGGGATTGTCACATGGTGCTGGAGCAATTAGTTAGTTTTATTAGTAACTTAGGATTCCCTATCGCCGTTACAGTATATCTTCTTGCAAGATTTGAAAAAAGATAGATACATTAAAAACTGCCATAAATAAACTAACTAAAGTCTTAGCTTCAAAGGAGAAACGATAATGGACTTAAAAGAAAAGGACATTGAATTCATTATCAGTAAAGTGCAGCCTAAAATATCTGCCTCGTTGTCTCAAACAAGCCCCAATTATAAAGATGACCTGGAACAGGATTTAAAAGAAATGATCATCCGTAAGATAAAAGAGGGGAGAATTGACAACAACGTCCCTGGTTTTTTTGAATATCTGAACAGAAAAAAACAAGGACATTATAGCTCTTGCTTTTCTTTTCTTGCACTTTTAGACCTAAAATTGGTCAAATAAATAAACCTCATCTAAAGATAAAGAGGCTGGGACATAACTAGCTTTAAACAATGAGAAAGGTGAATTTGAGTACGCTCAAATTCACCTTTCTCTATTTTTGCGTGTGATCCCTACTGTTGGCCGTGTATTTTCTTAGATTCACGGCCATTAGCGCAAGGCCCATTTCGTTTTCCACTTTCGATTTCCCTCGAACGGAAAATCGAGTAAAACGCAAATTAGCCTTCAAAAATCCAAAAACAGGTTCAATTTTTCGCTGACGATAAATTGAACCTGTTTTTTCTTCTGAAAGCTTTTCTCTTACATATTCTTTTGCTGTTCCCACTTCTCGTTCACCATAAGTGTTCGATTGTTTCCTTCTTTTGCTTTCGTACACAATGAACGAAATGGGCACCCTGAACAGTCTTCACATTCGTAAACTTTAAATTCTCGCGTGAAACCAGCCTTATCCGTGCGGACAGAGTGATACTTAAATAGGAGGCGCTGCTGATTCGGGCACGTATACACATCATTTTCTTCATCATACTGCCAGTTTGCAGAATTGAACTTGTTCTGTTTGTACTTCTTCTTTTGTTCTTTTAGGTACATCCCGTATGTAATTAACGCCTCCCGTTTACGATTCGAGAGGATATCATCGTAGTTCTGTTCACTGCCATACCCTGCGTCTGCGACAATATGCTTCGGTAATTCAAAGTAGTTCTGCTCGATTACATCCAGGAAAGGAATTAAGGTGCGTGTGTCTGTCGGATTCGGAAATAGACTGTAGGCGAGTGCGTATTGACCTTCGGTGGCAATTTGTACATTATAGCCGGCCTTCAATTGGCCGTTTTTCATATAGTCATCCTTCATACGCATGAAAGTCGCGTCATGGTCTGTTTTCGAATAGCTATTTCTTGTGCCAAATATTTCGAAGTCCTTCTGGTACTTCCGTTTTCGCGTGATGAAATCGATTAGGTTTTTGCGTGCCTGCTTTGGAATTTTCCGTTCACTTCTTAAGGCTTTGCGTTCTTTGACGTCCGCTGTTCCTTCAATTTTTTGATCATACTCCGAAATCACTTCGTCCACTTTTTGAACCATTTGAGCGAGTTCTTCCGGTGATAATTCCTCTTCGCTTTCCCGTTCGATTTCCGGCATGATTTCTTTTTCAAGTAGTTCATTATAAAGATGATTCGATTTTTCAATTAAGCTTTGGTGATATTGATCGACAGACTTCTTCCAGACAAACGTAAATTTATTCGCATTTGCTTCAATCTTCGTACCGTCTATAAAAACCGCTTCGTGATCGATTTGTTTTTCTTTGATCAATTGGCAACGAAATTGGACAAAACATTGGCGAATGAGATCTTTCACCTCTGAATCAACACGGAATCGATTGATTGTGCGATAGGTAGGTTCATATCCTTGAGCCAGCCACATCATACGGATACTATCTTTTAAAAGTGCTTCAATTTTGCGTCCCGAAAAGACAGATTGCGTGTAGGCGCATAAAATAATCTTAAGCATCATGCGTGGATGGTAGGCAGGGCAGCCCTCTTTTCGAAGAAATGGTTCAAATGCTTCGTAAGGAATGCTTTCAACTAAATGATGGATATGGAAGGCGATATCATTTTTTTGTAGTTTCACTTCTAAATCTAAAGGCAAAACGAGTTGATTCATGTTATAATTTTTAAACATAAGGACCCTTCTTTCCGATAAGTATTGTGTAGTGACTTTATTTTATCAGAAGTGGTCCTTATTTTTATTCGAAAATTATCGAAGCCGGTGAAATTTTACTCGTCGTAAAATTTCACCGGCTTTTTCATTTCAGAGGTGGGTTTTGTCCCAGCCTCTTTAATAAGCTACATTGGACATAGTGTTGAGTGTGTTTATTCTTCCTTGAATCCAAACGATTGACCTACGTTAAAACAACAAATTATAAAATCCCCTTCGTCAGCTTCACTTTTACATTCCGCGCCTTTAATAGGATACTTCCATACAGTGATTGTGCTTCATAACCGGAATAAACCGGCACTATATCTCCCCCGAATCCCAATTTGAATCGACGAATGTTTTCATCATCCGTTAGGCCACCCATATCATATACTTTGCATCCCATTTCTTTAAATAACAGCATGCTTTTCCAAATAAGGTACCGATTCGCGATGCCTAAATTTTTTTAGAAGGCTGATCATCTTTCAGTCGAAAATGTGAGGCAGAGTATAGATTGTTTACAAGATGCCCATCGGTAATATAAACACGATAACATAATGTTTCGCCATCCGAATCTTGTAAATAGGTAATCATAAGTGCGTTTTGTTCACGCAATAACTTCATCGTCTCCAAATGATACTCATTGCAAAGATCCGTCCTTTTGTCCCTTGCAAACGCATTGTAAAAATCTTTAAATCTTATTAAGTCGGAATCCGTCGGACTATCTAAAGCGATCAATTCAAAACCCTTTTCCATCGCGCGTCTAATTTGCCTTCGGGTGGAGCTGTTTGTCCCTAACAATAACTTTTCCTCGGATTGCAATAAATCAATTTGATTGGTTTCAAAACGTCGAAGGGATGGTCTATGAACGGAGGAATGTAAATAACCAATAATAGCCGCCCCATCATTTCTTAAGGTGGGTGCTTCCCCTTGATTGAAGTAAAATGTCTTAATACTTGTGTTAAAAACATTTCGTTCAATAACTATGATTGATATCACCTCGCACTTTTGGATTCAGTGATTCATTCGATTCATACTGTAACGCAGCTGCCGCTTCTCCCATGTTCATGCTTTGCATGCCATATCGTTCACGCATATCGGCTACATGGTGAAGTATTTTCTCCAAAAAAGCTATATTTTCATCTGTATATTTTCCGAAATTATGAGGATGCCACCATAGATGATACACTTCTCCACGCTTAGCAGCATGCTCTATTCCCTTAATAATTCTATTGAGCCGTAGTTGTTCAAAAGCCTTCAAGTTGGGATGATATGGTCTTAAAAATCTGCTAGATTGAATATTGATCGGACAATTTAGGTCTACCTGTTGAATCTTGAAAGTATGATGCCCCGTTAGATTGACGTAGCAATCTATTAGCCTTATGAGACGTTTCATTTTGTTTCTGCCTTTATATCCACTAGCATGATAAAAGCGACTCTGTTCGTTTCCACGATATGCTTCGATCCCCATCTGTTTGCAAATTGTTAAATAGGAGCGGTTCGTTTGATTCCTCGGAAAGACGAGCGATTTTATGTTTAGGTTTTTCAAACATGGAATATTTTTCGCTGCTTGTATATCCGCCTTGAATTGATCTGCATTCTGCCCATTTTCCAAACAATAAAAATGTGAAAATGTATGTGTTCCGATTTCCTGATGAGGAACTTTTACAATCTCGCAAACAAGTGATTCCCCGAAGTGATAGTAATCATTATCTTCATGATCCCCAACATCACACATCTTTCCGAAAGGCGAAAAATTTTGATCTACATAAGTGGGAAGAAGCGTCGGAAAGTGGTCAATCAATGTTTTTTTATCGGAGAAACAAAGCATCCCTACCGTTGCCCACGTTGCGTGAATATCGTATTGTCGAAACAGAGAGAGGATTTTTGGAATTGCTTGTCGGACACCTAAAATATTCTCTCCATATTGTTCTTTCGTAAAGACATCGTGGACTCCCCAATTCAGCTCAAAATCTAAAGAAACAATAAATGCCCCTCGATCACTCATTCCTTCTCCTGCTTTTTCCAAGTAATTGATTCCTCAGAATGAGTGTAAGTTTCCCTATGATCGTATTTGCCGTATAGCCGGAATAGACTGTGACCGCAACTCCCCCGAAGCCTGTTTTAAACTTGCGAATGGATGGTTCGTCCGTCAATCCTCCCATATCTAAGACTTTAACCCCTTTCATTTTAAATCTAATCATATTTTTCCAAATCAAAAAACGGTTTGCTTCACTTAATTGGCGTTTCGTCTTGGGTAGAGTCTTTAAGAATGTATTCGATGCCGAGTAAAGGGTCATCGCCATTTCTCCGTCTGTCACATATACGCGATAACAATAAATCATCTTGCAACTTTGATCTGCCATATACGTGAAGACCAAATGCCCCTTTTCAGCTAACTTCTTCATTGTTTCTATATGATAGAAACCGCATCTATATGTGTTTTTTAATTTTGCATGCCGATTATAAAACCTTTGGAACTTTTTCAACTCTGAAGCAGTTGGATTTTCCAATACAATATACTGCATCTGTTGTTTTTCCGCTTTTCGAATTTGTCTTCTGTTTTCCTTTTCGATCTCCATTAGTAATGTTTCTTCGCTTTTCAACAAGTCAATATAAACTGTTTGGAGCGGTTCTGTCCCCTCAATATGGACATTCGCGTGAGAGAAGCCAGTTAACGTGTCCTTGTTTTTCTTAGGTACAACATTCTGAACGAAGTATTGATTACAAATGCGTACACACAATAGTTTCCGTTGTATGGATATCAAAATGGCCTCTCCTATAAACGATAGTTTTCAATCAACTGGACGTTTTTCTTGCCAAATATCGTACGACTTGTAGCGAATTTTTCGATTCGGAACCCTTCATTTTCCAACATCTTAATGCCATCCAAATCTTTCGCTTCCACTTCGATTAAAATGGAATTTATGAAATGTTCCTTCTGAACGAACGTACAAATAGCCTGTAAGTTATGCTCATTCCAGCCCTCTAACCAAATGGCATTTTTTCGTAATTCTTTAATATATGGAATGTTCTTCAATCTAAGCACTTTTCTGTTTGCCCAAATGATTTCATCCCCACGCTCGCCCGTTCTATAATAGCCTTGGTATCCTCCGTATAACTTTGTACAAACAGTCTTTAATTCTTGATTGATAAATTTATTATTATAAAGCGCTTCATTTAATTGCATTTCTAAAAACCCTTCACCAAGGCCTACCTTTTTCGGCCGTTCCACTTCCTTCTTCATAATAAAAGATTGGTTTTTCTGCCAAATGGATGACTGGACAGTTCGGAACAACTTTCGGAATGCCTCTTTTCTTGCATTCCGGTCCGGATTTCTGAACAGCTTCATAGCCATATATTTCATGTAACCTAATGTATCCCTTTTGAATAGCACTGTCTTACGGTTCTTTTTCAATCGTTCAATGCTTTTTTCTCTCATTGATCGTATAATCCTTCTAATAGCGGAGCGGAATCCTTTTGATGAGAAGATAAGCTTAACAGCGTGATCAAGATGCGTATTCCATTCAAATTTATAGGGCTCATATCCAATGCTTAAATCAAAAATGGTTACGTCCGTATTCACAAAACGGATAATCGATTCTTTTTCTAACATTCTACCGGGGCTAAACGATTCAAAATCATCGTCATATCCTAAGACAAAACTTACATACCGATTACGGCATGAGAACCCATAAGCAAATGCAATCATTTTTCCCTCAACGTAAAGTGCATCGACGACTGGTCTCATTTGGCCACTATCCGTTTCCATCAATTTCTTATAAAAGGTACGTTCCGCCTCATTCGTAAAACCACTTGTGTCATTTTTCTTTTGCCATCTTTTATCATGCAAATAAAAAATCGTGTCCATTTCTTCGACCGTACACACTCGATGTTCCACTTTGCCCAATAAATGCAGCCTTTTTTCTCTCCGTTCCAACCGGTGCAGCTTTTTCCGTTTTTCCAAGTAGTGATCCATTTGAATTTTATTTAGATTAATGTATGGAGCAACAACCTTATGAAAACTGTATCCGTATTTCCCTCGTTTCAAAAGACTTATTAAAGTTGGATACGTCGGACTGCTTTCCAAAATACCATGCAAAATAAATAGAGCATTCGGTTCCTCTTCTATCATTTTTTCAAAACAGAATCGAATCGTTTCGTTTCGATCATCGTGCCGGATTATGAAGTCCATATAATTCGATTGCCCATACCCAATCATTTCATAAATAACACCAAATAAGCTCTTCTTTTTAATGAAAGGAAAAAACCCGATATAGCTTCCAAGTTCGTTCTGTATTCCAATCACTTCAATATTTTTTTGGCTGCCTAAGCATTCAATCCAGAGTGAAATCCATTCAAACTCTATGAACGGATTTGAATTTTGATTGTCTTCTAAAATTTGAGCCCATTCGCCTCTAACCTTGTGTAATTGTTCCAATGTATTGATTCGAATAAGCTTCATTGTATCGCCCTTCCATCCTAAACTCATTGCATAAGAGAAAATCATTTATTGTTTCATCCAAGCCTTCCGAAATTGAATAGATAGGGTGCCATGAAAGCTCCTTCCTTGCCCGTTCATTGGATAAGACGCTTCTATGCAACTCACCATCCCTATAGCTTAAAAAAGAAGGGGGAGCATCCGAAGACAGCTTTTCTGAAATCATTTCATACAACTGTCTTATGGAAATTTCCGTGTTGGAACTCACATTGTAAATTCCTTCTTTTTTCGCCACAATTGCTTTTAAAACGGCATCCGCAATATCCTTTACATATATGAAATCCCTCGTTTGAGCTCCACCATAAATAATACAATTTTCCTTCTCTACTATTTTTGATATAAAACGGCCAACAACGCCTGCCTCACCTTGTGTATTTTGCTTTGGCCCATAAACGTTCGAAAATCGTAAAATTGTTGAAGTAAGATTGTACTGTTGCGCAAAATTAACAATATATCTTTCAGCTGCATATTTCGATACCGCATAAAATGATTGCGGATTAACAGGATGCTGTTCACTAATTGGCAAATGGAGAGGTTCCCCATAAACGGCAGCTGAAGATGCAAATAGGAAATGATCAACACCATATTCAACGGCATATTGCAGCAATTTCACCGTTGCTGCCGTATTTGTTTGAAAATCGAAAAAAGGCTCTTTCATGGAATGCACAACAGATGTCTGGGCAGCCAAATGGATGACAATATTTGGTTTTTCTGTTTCGACTATTTTTTCAACAAAACAATCATTAATATCAAAATGATAAAATTTGACATTCTCCGGAAGATTTTCACTTGAACTTGAAGACAAATTATCGATTATGGCAACATCATATCCCTCTAAAACTAATCGGTTGGCAACATGCGAACCGATGAAGCCGGCCCCCCCTGTCAATAAAACTTTCACTAACGATCTTCCCTTCCGACAATTGATTTGTAATAGTCTACCGTCTCGTTCATCATCTTTTGAAAAGTGAACCGCTCTTTAAAAATTTCACTTCCCCATTTGCCCATTTCAATCCGTAATTCAGGATGCTCGATAAGTTTTTCAATTGCTTTTTGCAACTCAATTAAATCTCCTGCGGGAACTAAAATGCCATTTTTAGTTGTGACAGCTTCTTGCACACCGCCAACGTTTGTCGCAATAATTGGCAAACCAGCCCGCATCGCTTCCAATACGGAAAGCGGCAGCCCTTCATACTGTGAAATAAGAAGAAAAATATCAGCTATATCTAAAATTTTAGTAACGTCTTCTAGTCTCCCCTCAAACCGAACTCTATCAGCAATTCCACTCTCTTTCGCAAAACGCTTCGCCTTTTCCATCTCGGGACCGTCACCGACAAAGTGCATTGTCCAGTCAAGATGTTGTAAATGACAAAGCGATTGAAGAAGATCTATCTGTTTCTTAGGATGGGCAAAGCGAGCAACCATAACAAGGTTAAGGTTTTTAGTAGATGCGCTTGCTTTTTTATGCTCTACAAGTTCAGGCACACCATTCTGGATACAAATGATCTTCCAATCAGGAAGAACCTTCTGTTGAATTGCCAATTGCCGATCATACTCGGAAACAGCAATAATACCCGACGTAAATTGACCTGCTATCCTTTCTACGAAACGGTAAAATACCTTTTTGGAACTTGATACACCATCAGTAAACGACCATCCGTGTGCTGTAAAGACAACTGGTATGTGGAGCGATTTGGCAGCCATCCTTCCCACTATGCCGGCTTTGGAGGAATGGGTTGCCACAAGGTCAGGCTTCAATATTTTTAATAGCTTTCTAACTTCCAAAAACGCCTTTACATCATCTATTGGCCGTAAATCACGGATTAAATGATGAACGCGATGAATCGATATCGTTTCAAGTAGCTGATGTGCATTTCCACCTGCCCCTGTAACTACGTGAATCGAATGTCCTTCGGTTTGTAAATAATTTGAGATGTCCCGTACATGGATTTGTGCTCCTCCCATATGTTCCATATTCGTAATGATCTGGACGATTTTAAGTTTTGTATCTACAGCGGACACCCTATCACCTCTCACAGAACTGCAACGATTTATTGGCATTCAATAAGACCCATACCCCTTCAAGACAAGCTTTACTGTAGACAAAATTACCTTCATATCAAAAAGGATGGATTGGTTTTCAATATAATAAAGATCATGTTCAATCTTTTTGCCGTGCTGGATTTCAGAACGGCCATTGACTTGAGCATAACCAGTCATGCCAGGTTTCACTATAAGACGTTTCCGCTGATGCAAATTGTAATATGCCGTTATTTCAGGTATTTCTGGTCGTGGACCAACGATGCTCATATCGCCAATCAAGACGTTGAACAACTGAGGCAACTCGTCCAAACTATATTTCCGTAACACCTTTCCAATCGAAGTAACTCTCGAATCATAGCCGCTTTTAAATGTAAAATCATCGGGAACCCCTTCATCCCAATCGTAGAGGTGACGATCCATTTTACGTTTGTCGCATCTCATCGTTCTAAACTTATAAATTGTGAATTGCTTATTATTCAGCCCTGTCCTTGTCTGTGTGAAAAACACAGGGAATCCTGAAGCAAATGCAATGCTTACCGATAGGACTATGAATAAAGGAATACAGCAAAGTAGTAGAATAGAACTTGCTATAATATCAAAGACCCTTTTCCCGAACTGCACTTTAGTGGCTGTCAAAGGCTTTGTATCTACATGCCACTGACGATCTCGTTCCAATTCCAACCCCCTTCGCTTCTTTGTATGACAAAGACAGGAAATTCTTCCTTACGTTATATATTCTTGCTAATCAATCGTATGCATATAGATGCACTTTCATTCGAGCCACAAGGGAATTAACCGAGTATAATTTCCCAATAAAAAAGCATGCACGAATTTTTTTCGTACATGCTTTCATTCAAATGAACATCTTCTATTGTCGAAACGATAAAAACCTCTGTTTGACATATTGCATGATAACTTTCGACTCATTTACTTTTAAGAGATTAATAAAGAAAAAGTACACTACAACTCCAGAACTAACTGCGGCTGTCATTTTAATCATAGGATGCCAAGCGGATAGTACATACTCATTCAAGCCATATACTACTGCCCCCATAAGAGTTGACGCTGTCATTACTTTTATAAAAGTGATAAAAATCCTTTTTAAACCGAACTCTCCAATTTTCCTCCTTAGATTGATGAAAAGCAAAGTGGAACAAAACAGTGCTGAAATACTTGTAGCGAGTGCAAGTCCGCTAATGCCCATGATGGATGATAATATGAAATTTAAAACAATATTCAAGAATACTGCAATAGCAGCATTGTACATAGGGGTTTTCGAATCTTGAAGAGAGTAAAATGCCCGATTTAATATTTCACGGAAAGCATAGCCGATCATCCCGATTGAATAGAAAAATAGCGCATGAGCAGTCATCTTAACCGCCATCGCATCAAAATGTCCACGCCCAAAAAGTAAACCAATGATTGGCTCTGCCAAAATCATGACGCCGATGCTTGCCGGTACAACAATGACTGTTATGGTAGACAACACATCTCCAATCGAAGCCTTGAAATCTTTCATATTTTTTTTCGCTGCCATATTGGAGATGAGTGGGAACATTACCGAAACAAAAGAAATGACGAAGATCCCTTGTACAAAATCATTCAATCGGCTCGCATACGTAAGAGCGGAAACCCCACCTTCAGTTATAGTAGAAGAAATGCTTTTATCAATCATCAAGTTAATTTGATCGATCGAAATGCCAATCATAATCGGAAAAACAATAACAAACAATTTTTTTATATGCTCATCTGTAACTCGGACGGTTGGAACATATTTATAGTTCGTTTTTCGTAAAGCTGGGAATAAAAAAAGCATTTGAATGAGAGCTGCCATTACACTGCCAATTGCCAAAAAAATAGTATCCAATTGGTAGCTAATCACAATTGAAATAATAATGATTACATTAAAAGGCAAACCGATCATCGCAGGAATGATAAATTTGCCTTTCACTTGAAGAAAGCTTGTAAACAATTGGGTCAAGCTTGTGAAGTAAATGCTCACTAAACCAATTTGAGTGAAAGTGATCGCTGTTTTCATAGTCGCACCGTCAAAACCGAATGCAAATAGTTTAACGATGGAATGCGAAAAGCAAAACCCTATACAAATAACGATTGAAGTAATGATTAATACAATCGTAATAAGGTTATTCGTGAAATTTAAGGCCGAAGGATGGCCTTTTTCATGCTCAATTTGTTTAAACATCGGGATATAGGCGGTAGATATGCCTAAAATGATAAGGCTGAACAATACGGAAGTAATTGTTATTGAAATAATATAAGCATCACTAGTTGAAGTAGCACCATAAAAATACGATAAAGTGATATCACGTAGAAATCCGGTTACTTTGGATAGAACAGCAATCATCATTAAGAGAAAAGCTGTTTTTTTCATCGTTTCAATGGCAAGTCCTTCTTTGCTATTTATTTATCGTACATGCTTAAAATATAGGTGTGCATGAATTTGGGAACTATGGTAACCGTCAATGAATCCGAATTAAGTTGACCTTCGTTTCTAAGCGGAAGCTTCGATTGAGGCGTGAGATTATTCAACTAGTCAGCGTGGAGCGATTAGTTGTATTTCAGCGCCTTGTGCAGAAATGCAGGCAGCGTCTATGCTCCTCAGGCTTTGCTATTACACGCCTTTCACTTCTGACAACAGCTATAAAGAGCTAGTCTGTTTCAACATAATACTCATAGTAGTGATGATTCTTATCAAGTTTAAAATTATTCAGCACCGCTCCGACGATGTTTGCTTTTGAATGTTGAAGGGCTTCTTTTGCTTTCATCATATTTCTCTTTTCTGTCTTGCCTGAGCTGACAACTAAGATTGTCCCATCACATTTTTCAGACAAAATTTGGGCATCCGCAACGGATAATAGCGGAGGTGCATCAAAAATAATAAGATCATATTTCTTTTTTACTTCTACAATGAATTGATCCATATTGCGATGACTGATCAGTTCAGCCGGATTGGAAGGAATCGGTCCGCAAGTAATAATGTACAGCCCTTTCACCCCCGAATCTTTTACAACATCTTCGATACTCCAATTGCTTAGCAGTAAATTCGTAATCCCAGGGGAAATAAATTGGTTAAATGTAAAATGCATCGTTGGCTTTCGTAAATCTGCATCGATTAATAACACTTTTTTCCCTTCTTGAGCAAATGCAATTCCAAGATTGGAGGCGATTGTAGATTTCCCTTCCCCTACTGAAGCAGAAGTAATGAGAAGCGTTTTAGCACCTTTATCCCTTATGGAGAAATTAATATTTGCTCGAATTGAACGGAATTGCTCCGAGAAAATAGATTTGAAGTAATCCATCATGAGCATCCTTCCGGAAGTGTCCGTTTTTTTTCTTTTAATCATGTTCTCTCACCTCTTCTCAAATGCTTTTCTTTTCTCGTTTTTAGTAGCTGGGCTAACGAAACCAAGGATCGGGATGCCGATCAATTCCCGTATATCTTGCTCCGTCTTAACGGTCGTATCAAAAAACTCCAGAAAAAAGGTCATTCCTATGCCAATGATAAGTCCTAAGACAGCTGCTATTACGATGTTTAAGGGGATATTGGGGAAAACGGGTTTAATATAGGTCTTATCAATTGCAGGAGATAGAATCGTCACATTATCAACATTCATTAAGACGCTAATATCACTTTGAAATACTTCTGCTGTCATATTCGCAATGGCAGCTGCCTTTTTCAAATCCCGATCTTCTACAACTACATTTACGACTTGGGAATTTTGCTCACTCGTCACTGATATTTTTTTCGCAAGTAAATCTGGAGTAGTTTGGAGACGTAAGTTGTCAATTACTTGTGATAAAATAACTGGGCTTTTCATGATGACACTATATGTGTTAATCAACTGAAGATTCGTTTGAATATCTTGAGGATTTAATTGTTCTCCTGTCGATTCTTTTGTGTTTATTAAAATTTGAGTTGAAGCTTTGTAAATTGGAGGCAAAAAGAAATAACTAACGACGCCAGTAGCCGATACTATCAAAACAAATATGAAACTATTCAGTACTAGTCTTTTTTTAACTGCTCTTAAAAGCTCCTGAATACTTATTTTCTCTTCCATCTTCACCCTCCAACTAAACAATTTCTGTCACCTTTTATAAGCCCTCGTATGCTTAAAACTGATTGGCGGCAATGGTTGAAAATCAGTGCCTTGTAAAACATGCTTCGCATTCTCAATAAAGTAATTGCGCAGATTGGTGGAAAACTTTCTTTCGATAAATTGATAACCTTCTCTTAATAGAAAGGGACGTTGAATAGGATGGTGTGCATCTGAAGAGATAAAATGCACCAAATTGTGTTTTATCAATTCCAAAGAGCACTTTTTTGCTGTCCGTCCATTTGCTCCAAATAAGCTATTCGCTGTAACTTGAAGAAGAACACCTTTTGTAACTAACTCATAAAGCAGCTGTTTTTCCTTTCGCAAAACAACATTCCTTTCCGGATGAGGAATAATCGGAATGTAACCTTCAATTTGCAATGAAAAGAGAAGCTCAAATGTAAACTCGGGAAAATGATCATCAGGCAGTTCGATTAATAGATATTTACCCCCATCGGCTAAAGTTAGTAAATGACCATCTCCCAAGGCATTCAGACAGCTGAAAAACTGAACTTCTTGTCCCGGAAAAATGTCAACTGGGATTCTTTTTCGAAAGAGTTCCTTGTTCAGATCGGCAACCGCTTCTTTTATTTGTTTAGCATGATTCCGATACTTATCGTTCAAATGTGGAGTGGCAATAATATGTGTAACACCGTTTGCCGCAGCGTTTTCGGTAAGCAAAATTGCTTCTTCCATAGATGGCGCTCCATCGTCCAAACCGGGCAAAACATGACTATGAATATCGACGATCATCGAATCATTACACCCTCCCTCCACAGAAAAATTCTTTCACCAAATTACATAAACTAGTTAATAAGAGGAGTATATTCTCTAACACAACGAAATATTTCTACTCCTAAAAACAACAAAAACCATCCCCTCTCTAACAAGCGGGAATGATTTACATATGTACAGCATTTTCATTTATCCTCTTCTGCCATGCGATCCGTTCCCTCGCAAAAGATCGGTCGTATACTATCCCAGAAAAATCTTCAATATTCGTCGAAGCTGAACGGCGCTTACCACTAAAGAGTACCCGCCGTCCGAATCACATAGTCAGCTCTATTATTTCCGATATACCATAACGATAGTACATGCTTCGACAGCATACAAAATATGAAGAAGAGGAAGTCTTACTTCATTCTCAATTTGAACTGTAAAGGTACTGAATGATTAAATACCAAGAGTTCCTTCATCAAATATTGGAAGAATTCTTGTAGCCTGAACACGATATTGTTGGACTTGCAATACTTTTAAATACAGGTCCATTACAATTTTTTCCCGTAATGTACTGAACGTTCCTTCTGGTTCAGCTCGTACCGGAGAAAAGTCAAGTTCAAAGAAATTGGCCCCTAATAATTCTCCATATGGTTGTTCATTGTACTTCACTAAGTTTTGAAAGAAATATTTATCTAATCGAGGAACTGTATCTCTTTTTTCGTTTAAGAAATGAGCTTTGCTGCTATCTGAAACTCCAATAACAGGGAAGTTCAGGAATTCACCTTCCGTAATTTCCGCAAATCCGGAAAACGGCACATCAGCAATTCGATCGCGAAGTGCTCCATTGCAAGCACTCGAAGCATATTCGATATCCTTGCGAATGAACCCTGCTACGAACAATTTAGCTCTCGTCACTTCAAAAAAGTCTGTATTACCGATTTGTCGGAATCGAACAGGCACTAATTTGACCTGCTCTAAAAATACATTCTTTGTAACCCGCTTAATTTCTGTTGCAGCAGGTGTTAGGGTAATATCTGTTTCTACAACTATTTGAAGCTTTCTTTCCGCTAAAACTGTAGGAACTTTAATCGTCGGCGTACGGACATCTTGTTGCAGATCTACTGGATCATCGTCTAGAGGAATCTGCTGCAACGATAAAACTTCACATGCAGGGGTAATATTGTTTTCTTCAGGATTACTCATAAATAGAACCTCTCCTTAACTATTTTTTATAAGCTTACATTCATACATTATGTTTCTTTTCCTTCTGCGCTCGGGCAATATTCTTACTACTGTCTTATGTAATCGTCTAAGCAGATTCGTAGTCGGCACTGGCATATATGAATTCATAAACCTAAAGAAGATGACCCTATAACAGCGCGTGGGTCATCTCACCTTATTTCATTACATTTTTCCTTAATATGCATTTCTTGGTCTTGTAACAATTGGATCTTTAATTCCAAGAGGATTTTCTCATTTAAATAAATCGGTTCTGTCTTTTCTTTCGCTTCCTGGTCTTGATTGGGCAATTCACTATACCGAATGTTTTGCACGATTACTCCTTCCAATGAAAGCATGCCTCCGAGTGCAGCACATGCCCCATTTTGTATCGGTTTTGATAATCGCGTAGGCGTAAAATGACTATTTTCGATAATGATGTTTTTAGAATTCTCTTTAATGCTTATTACCTGTTCTTCAAACAAAATCTCTTCTTCCACACTTGTTTCAATGCTATACTCTCCGATAACTACTGGAACCTTAATCTTTTTACAATTTCCTTCGACTTCGGTCCGTTTGGATTCGCCTGCTTTCTGATTGGTGTGTAAAGGGATTACATTCGATTTGAGTTGTTTGTTTTTATGCTTTCGTCTGTCTTTTTGAGAGACATTCGAAACTGTTATGACTTCATGAATTGAAGAGCTTATTAAGTGGCAAATTATTTGCTCTGGGTAATGGGTTGTCGTGCTTACAAATTTTGTGTCCATTTGAATGCTCTTTGTATTGTCGGGGTCTAAAAAATCAAATGTATGTTGGCTAACCTCGCCAAATAAAGGAGCATGTAGAAAATCGTTCATTTCAATCATTGTTGAAAACGGGATATTGATCGTTTTACAATGAATCGTATTCGATAGCGCCATTTGAGCGGAAGGTTCAATCATTTCATCGGCGTTATCCTCAAGCCTTTCATCTTTCTGTGTAGGCAGTTTTTCTTTATTGTTCGCTATCGTTTTTACTAGCGTAATCAATCGTTCCACTGCTATTTGTTTGGGATTGCTTTGATTTCCGTCACATTCGCTTTCCACAGCTGTATTGAAGCTTTCATGAGCTTCAACGTTATTAGCAGGAGTATTTGAACTGGAGCTGTCAATAGAAGCCATTTCAGCTTGTAATAACGTTGCATCGTCGATCGGCTGTTCATTCTTAGTCAGTTGAACCTTTTTCAATACATTGATCAATTGTTCCATAATCATTTGTTTGGATTCTATATTTTCTTCGTGCCGTTCGATAACCCCGTTGATCCCGAAATCTTCACGGAGCATATTCGAGTCCGTCAATTCATTGCGGGCAGTAGAGTTTTTCAAAGTAGAACTATGTATAGACTCATTTTCAGTTTGTGAATATATTACATGCTCTACTTTTTCAGAAGTTGCTTTCTTTAACACCTCAACCTGTTTCAAAAGTCTTAGTAATCGTTCCACTTCCAATTGTTTATTTGTGCTGTTTTTTTCATTGACCTCATGTTTACGGTTCAAATCATGAATCGAATGATGAGAAGCATCTGTCGTTGTTGAGTAATCTGTTCTAATTGTTTCGATCAGTTTTAATGCATGTATTAGCTGCGATATACCGAAACCTATAGACTTATCTTCTCTATTGGAAAAATCTCCTGTACTGATTAGTGTGAGGTCTGTAATGTTGGAAGTTGTTTCATTTATCGATTCAGAAATAGAGCTTGGATGATTCGTAAGTTCGGCTATTACGGAATGATTCATTTCAACGGGAAAATCATTTTGACGCATTTCGGCAAACTCATTCACTGCTTCTAAATCGGAAAGGAATTCTTCTGGGAAGTCTTGGCTTTCATCTTGAATTCCTTTACATTTCTTTTCAATGTGACAAACACTAGTTGCTTCAACTTCTTCCGTATTTTCATCATTGACTGGGGCATGATTTTCCTCTGACTGGTCCTCTAACGCATCATGCATGGGATTGTCTGTTTCGTCATCCGTCTCGTCTTCGACACCGATCGTATGAACCACAATTTGTCGAATAAAAGCTCTCTGCTTGATTTCTTCGGAGTTCAACCATGGAGTTTTTATGCATACCACTCCCAACTAAACTAATGTCACTATTACTTTATGCTTTGCTAATGTTTTTTGACCATTTTCAAGAAGTTGCAACTGAATAGGACTCAAGTCTAAACAAATATTGGACTGTATTTGGCAATCAAGCTATGTATAAAACGGCAGTATATTTATTATGTAATACTGATAAATATTCATCGCTCATTGGCGCTTGACATGGAGCCTCTGCGAGCATAGTGTCTGTCGAAGGGCGAAAAGCCTACCATGCTCGCCACTCCATGTAAAGCGATCGTATACAAATAATATACTGCCGAAACCTACATTGTTAAACTGCCACTAACATATTGGGCATTATTCTGCTTTTCGTTAAACCTTATATTTCTTGATAGGTATCGTAAACAACGAGTATAATGAAATCAACTGGATGATCATAATAATGGTTTAGGGAGGGGAACGCTCAATGATTAGTAAGGTAGGACAAATCATGTTGTATGTTAAGAACCAAGATACGGCAAAGCAATTTTGGACAGAAAAAGTTGGGTTTCATGTCATTTCAGAAGAAGACAATGGTCAAGGTATGAGATGGATAGAAATTGCCCCAACTAAGGAAGCTGAAACAAGCATAATTCTTCACAACAAAGAATTCATTTCCAAAATGTCACCAGATTTAAATCTTGAAACCCCTTCTTTACTGTTTTTCACGAATGAATTCGATCAATTGCACAATGACTTATTAAACAAAAATGTTACAGTCGGAGAAATTATACAGATGCCTTCAGGCAGAACATTTAATTTCGCAGACGGTGAAGATAATTATTTTGCGGTCATGGAACAATAGTGAGTTTTACAAAGGCGATGCTCAAATTTGGCATCGTTTTTCTATTTTCACTTTATCGTGTAACTGATCATTCATGACAAATTACTCTAAGAGTTGGAATCGAAATTTCTACATGGGGGGATTTTAAGTAGAGTTCGTGAAGTTGCAAATCTGTGTGATCAAACAAGATTTCCCCTATTTCGATTTCGTAAATTGGGCGACCCACTTCCTCGATAGGTTCATCATCCAACAGTTTTCAGAAACATAGTACATGATCAAGATTTAACTGACCTATCTCCGTGTCTTTATAACTAAAAAACTTTTTTAAGAGGAATTTTTTCATCAACATATTCCACTAAATCGGAATAAGTGCGTAAATAAGAATATCCTTGCGGTGGATAGAAATTAAATTCTTTTCTCAAAAAATTAAGAGATAGAGGTGTTGCTAATTTGTATAAACTCTCAATAGTATAGGCGTATTTATACTTAGTCAATCCCATATTAAATCGATCATCTCCATCGCCAATAACGGCGATTTTATTTGGGTAGGATATTGGTTTTGAAACTTTTGCTATATACTTCAATGCCGAAGTAGGAGCCGACTCATAAATCCAAAAATACTCAACCTCTTCTTTTGGGATGAATGTTCTAAATTCATTCACTTTCTTTTGGCTTTCTATTAATTTACAGTATTGAGGTTTTATGCTTAAGAAAATTGCTTTCTTCATCTAATTTTTCTTCTCCTTTACACATAAATTAATGACAATTTGCAGATTTATTATTTCGTGTCATCGGAAAATAAGATTTGGTTGTTATTAACTATTACCTTCTTTTAATAATAAAAGCACCAATTCCTACAATCCAAATATACGAGAAGAAAAAGATCCAAAGATAGAATATTGAAATCGTTTCATTTCCTAAAAGTGTAAAAACTCCTAAGGCTATAAATAAAATAGCTAAGAAAATATGTGATGCGTATGCAAAAAAACGGAGCACATTACGAATGACTCGTTCATCTGCTTCGGGAAGATTATCTTTCTTTCTTTTTTGTTTAATCAATTCAACGATTGTAAGAATTACCGCTGCTACCAAACCACCTGTAAGAACTTCATACGGAAATTCCCCTTGAAAATAGTAAACAAGAAATGAACCCAAAACAGCCCCCATAAAAGTGCAAGTAATTATAAAGAAAGGCGCCCATTTTTCTAAAAATGCCCCCCATTTTTTTCTGTCCTTTACACTCATTTGTCATCCTCCTCTAAAATGAATATTTCATCAATTGGCACGTCAAAATATGCTATTAATTTCAATGCTAGCTCCAGACTGGGATTATACTTATTTTTTTCAATCGCATTTATAGTTTGACGTGTAACTTGTAAATCCTCAGCCATTTTAACTTGAGTTATCCCCTTTCTTATACGGATTTCTCGAATATGGTTAATTACCCTCATTAATCACCCCTCCAAATCAATGTAAAGATATCTTTACACATACAATAACAAAATAACGACCGACTGTAAAGAAGTCTTTACAGTCGATCGTTATTTTTTCTACAGGTAATCCAATTTATGACACTATCTTTCAACCGGATTCACACGATAATCCGAATCCTCATTATTTCTTTTTTATAAGATTCGTTAATTGGTTTTTAACAGTTTCTCACAGTTCTTCAATGAGGCTGATTTTCCCATCTTTCAACTTCTTAATGTGGCATGTGTTCAGCTGAAAATGCAGCGATCTTATCTGCTAACCAACAGAGCTAAGGAGAACGGTTTTTCAAAAAGAATGGTTATTCGTAAAAGTGTGGTAAACTTTATTAATAATTATTGTACAAAAGTAGAGTTGTGGATGTTAAAAAAATAGATATTTAAAATGCTACTCACGGAGGACAGTTATGCTAACTATTTATCTTACTCGTCACGGTGAAACTAGGTGGAATTTAGAAAATCGTTTTCAAGGCTCACAAGATTCCCCACTTACCGACAAAGGAATTCATAATGCAATGATGTTGGGAGAACGGTTGAATACGATTGACTTTCATGCGATTTATTCAAGTCCAATCAAACGAGCTTACGACACAGCCCAGTTGATTAAATCAGATAAAACTATTCCTATTGTCGCCGTTGAGGACCTAAAAGAAATCCATTTCGGTGTTTGGGAGGGAAAAACAAAAGATGAAATAGAAACGGATATTGAGTATAAAAACTTTTGGAATAAACCTCATATTTACAATCATAAACCACATAAAGGCGAGGATTTGCATACTTTTAAACAGAGAGTAGAGAATGCTGTACGAAAAATCATAGTGGAGAATAAGGACGGAAACATTTTAATCGTTGCACATGCGGTAGTGATAAAGGCTATTCTGTCATTTACCATGAATATCTCAATCGAAAAAATGTGGGACCCACCTTTTATTCACGGTACAAGTCTAACTCTTTTCAACTATGATGGAAAAGAATTTAATTTTGAAATGATTGGCGATACTGCTCATTTCTTAGAAGAGTCAAAATGATGAAACCCTTGGTTCGATACAGTAAAACCGAACAATATACAGCTTTCTTCATGAGGTAAGGTAGGGTATGTTAACAAATCAAAGGCTGCATATATGAACACGATTTTCTCTTCACCATGGGCATGAACGTTTCTTTTTTGATCTTTTATAATTTACCACGATGCTCCGTACTTATGATTGTTGTAATTGTTTAAGATTTCTTTGAAATAATTCGGGATGTGACCAAGCTTTGTATTGCTTAGGTATACTAATTTGATCCATATTTTCGTCTTGGGCAATCATTTTTTTAGATCATACATGTATTGGATAACGTCTTTATATCATTTTTTATTCCTACTGGACCGTGTATAGGAACAGCAACATGTATATTTCACATTATTAGTTCTTGAAGCGTCTGGATCCAGTTATCCACATCAGAATCTTCGAAGATGGAGGGATGAGATTTTACAAATAATAGATCGCCCATGAAAATTACTTTATCATTTGGTAGGTAAAGAAAAGAATCACATGGTGAATGTCCCCCACCCTTTGTCATTAACGTTGCCGAACGTTTTGATCCTTCGAAAGTGTACATGTTTTGAAACGTCACTGTCGGTAAAGTTAAGCGAAGGGTAGGTAATGAACGTTTAATTTCTTTTAATAAACTAATTTGAACTTCAACTTTTTCATCATTTGTTTCTTGGAATTCCGTTTCTAATGTACGAATATAGTTCTTTAATCCACTCATGTCTTTTTTCTGAGTCTCAATGCGCGAAGGTTGGGTTTCTTTTATTTTGGAATAGGTCAGATCACTCGAAAGAATAGTAGATGAAACGAAGACTTGATTGCCCTAATATGATCACCGTGATAGTGACTGTTTATTACATAGCTTACATCTCGACCAGTCAACTGTTCTGCACACTTTTTTAGATCCGCAGCTGCTTGTTAAGTATTAAACGAATCAAAAATAATTGTCTAATCTCCTAAATCTACGAAACCTGCATTTCCTACAGCACCTCCTCCTTCCTTTACGATAGCCGCAAAAATACCGTCTTTGACCCGGTGAAGTTCAAAGTGTATACTTTGGAAATCCATCATTTTAATACCCTCCATTTTACATAGATTATAAAAAACTTTTATAGATGGTTTATGAAAAAAAGTTATGTAGCTGCCAATAACTATTCAAGATGATATTGAATTTTTCCTTCCTTTATTGTCAGATTTCATTGACTCCAAACTCAAACCCTTATAACAATGTAGACTTTTGGAAAGAAGAAGCGATGTTGTGATGAAGTATTTTTTTCTGATGTTTTCATAAAAATCCTGACACCAAAAAAGAGCTGTCAAAACAGCTCAGTAATTTAAATCTTTATTATCTTTTCAATACCGGGATCCAAATCTCACTTATTACAGATTGTGAAGTTAAATCTTGTGTTTTAATCGACAAGATTTCCGGCCCCTCAACTACTTGATAATTGGAAGATGGAAACCATTCAGAATAAATTCTTCCCCACGTTTCCTGTAGTGTGCTTGGGAAAGGTCCAGTTGATTCAAAGATTGCCCAAGTTAAGGCAGGAACTTCTAACTGTGAATCGTTTTCAGGGCATCTTTGTGTGGTTGCCACCCCTATATACTGATCAAGCTCTCCTTTTTCCTCCATACGTTCTTCAGAAAAGTTTGTTGACGCTTGAATAATCCCTGCAGGTTCAACATTTGAAAGTTCTTTTAATTGTTCTATTTTTTCCATCGTCAAAGACTTCCACATTGCTGTAATTTCTGTGTTTTCGCCTTCAAAAATAATAGGAACTCTTTTCATCATACCGACTATGTTAAATTCGCCTTTTTGTTCGATACGGTAATTCATTTCATTTCCTCCTTTAATTGATAATTGGAAGGTCATTGGTGGAAAGGCTTTTAATTGCTGTCCGTTATTCCTCGCTTCTGATGGCGTTACACCGTGAAAGTTTTGAAAAGCTCTAGTAAAAGAGTCTGGTGAGTTGTATCCATATTTAATCGCCATATCAATGATCTTTACATTACGATTTGAGAGCTCAAATGCCGCCAAGCTCAATCGTCTACTACGAATGTATTCTGATAATGTTATCCCCGCAAGAAAAGAAAACATCCTTTTAAAATGATATTCGGAACACTGAGCGATTCTTGCCGCCAACATAAAATCTATTTCATTAGTGAGGTTATCCTCAATATACCGCATTGCATCATTCATGCTCTTTAGCAAATCCATTTAACTGACCTCCTTTCCTCATTAGAATAACAGGAGTTGAATGTTTCATCCCGACATTCCATGCCCGATTTTGTCGGATTCGTACGTTTTCTGATCTACCACTGTTTCATTTATGTAAAAGTTTCCTCAACCGTATTGTTAACAATAACTATATTCCCAAATAGATGGCATTTTCAATTATGAATGCAACTCGCCATCTCTAGATGTGTGAAATCACGTCCAGAAGTGTGGGACTATTTACTATAGTTCAAGACCCAAATAACAATGTATACTTTTCAAAAGGAGAAGTGATGTTGTCATGTGTTTAATTAATTTTCATTTTCAAGACCATCCGATCTACCGATTGATCGTTGCAGCGAACCGGGACGAGTTTTACGAGCGCCCGACAGCACCGGCACATTTCTGGGAGGATCAGCCTCATCTATTAGCTGGGAGGGATTTATCGCAACACGGGACATGGCTTGGCATTACGAAAAACGGTAGATTTGCCGCACTGACGAATTACAGGGATCCTTCTGAACAGAAAAAAGAGATCCGGTCGCGCGGTGAGATTGTGACCGCTTTCCTCGATTCTGATATGACCGCCGCTGAATTTCTAAAGTCGTTGCAATTGAAGCGCTCAGAATATGCAGGATTTAACGTGATTGCTGGCACTGTGGATGAGCTGTTCTATTACTCGAATGTTGAAAATGAAGTGAAGGAGATTTCCGCTGGGACACATGGACTGTGTAACCATTTTCTTAATACTCCATGGCCAAAAGTTATTAAAGGGAAAATGGATCTTCATCGAATTGTTGAACAAAAACGCGCGATTCAGCCAAGCGAATTGTTTGGCGTGCTGCAGCATGCCGAACCGTTTCCAGATGAGCAACTTCCTAATACAGGAGTGGGAAAACAATTGGAACGGATCCTTTCTCCTCTATTTATTAAATCTGAAGGATATGGCACCCGCTCATCGACAGTCCTACTCATCGATCATGAAAATACTATTACTTTCGTGGAACGGACATACAGGGACGGAATATTTATGGAAGAACGTTCATTTTCATTCCGAATAGAGAATTAATCATTTGTAGGAGTCTATTTCGGGGATACTATAGGTGTAGCGAAAGAAAATAAATGGTACAATCTTATGATGAGCAAAGGATTTTGCATGCAACAGGAGGAAACAAAATGAGTAACGAAGAAAATTTCTGGCTTGATCTACCGAAGCCGTTTTTTATATTAGCACCGATGGAAGATGTGACAGACGTTGTGTTCCGTCACGTGATCGCTGAAGCGGCACCGCCAGACGTCTATTTCACGGAATTTACGAATACGGAAAGCTATTGCCACCCGAATGGGAGGGAAAGTGTTCGCGGCCGTTTGATGTTCACAGAGGATGAACAACCAATTGTCGCCCATATTTGGGGAGACAAGCCTGAGTATTTTAAACAGATGAGCATCGACATGAAAAAGTTAGGTTTCCGTGGCATCGACTTAAATATGGGATGCCCGGTACAAAACGTTGCAGCGAACGGGAAAGGTGCAGGATTAATACGGCGCCCCGAAGTCGCAGCTGAAATAATCCAAGCCGCAAAAGCAGGTGGATTGCCGGTTAGTGTCAAAACGAGATTAGGCTATGTCGAAATCGACGAATGGCATGATTGGCTGCGTCATATCTTGGAGCAAGACATTGCAAACTTGTCCATTCACCTTCGCACAAGAAAAGAAATGAGTAAAGTGGACGCCCATTGGGAACTAATCCCTGAAATAAAAAAACTACGGGATGAAATTGCGCCAAATACATTGTTAACGATCAACGGTGATATTCCTGACCGTGCAACAGGACTGAAATTAGTGGATCAATATGGTGTTGATGGCGTCATGATCGGCCGTGGTGTTTTCACGAATCCATTCGCTTTCGAGAAAGAACCACGAGAGCATAGCGTAAAAGAATATCTCGATTTGCTACTGCTGCAATTGGATCTACATGATCAATATTCAACTGAAGAAGAACCACGCCCGTTCAAGCCGCTTCTCCGCTTTTTCAAAATCTACATTCGTGGATTTAGAGGTGCTGCTGAATTGAGAAATGAATTGATGAATACGAAAACGACGGATGAAGTACGGCGTTTGGTGAAAGAAGTTATGGAGAATGGATTGGATTAAGCTATTCAAAAAGAGAGGTTGAAAAGTGACATTATTTTTCAGCCTCTCCCTTTTCCCTTCATCCATAAGAATTCCTCATAGGTTCGACCCCTTTATTCCTTACCAAAAACATAAAGTGATTGTGCATGTCTTAACCTAATAGCTTGTACTATCTTCCAATCCTTCACCTTTATAAAATCATATCAGCATTATTAAAGCGAAAAACAAGTTTATAGCCATCGAATGTTTCTTTTTTGACCTCCGTGTAAACTCCATTCGTGTAATTTGAAATTGCCTTTCTCCAAAATTTTTGTGCAACAATATTTTTCTCCGATGGGTTCGTAAACAGCTCCCAATTTCCTTTAAATTGGTCGAATACGATATTAGCAGCTCGTTCGGCAATCCCTTTCCCTCTTAAAGATTGAATTAAAAAGAACTCATTTACAAAATAGTCAATTCCTTTATTGCAATGAGGTGGGGTTGCGAGGAGAAGAAACCCTGCTGGCACTCCATCTACTAAAATAATGTAAGGAAATAAAACTTTCGGTTTTTCCCACCAAATATTTTGAACCTCATACTGCTCAATTATTGTTCGAAAATCGTCACTCTCTTCATATATCCCGTGAACATTCGGCATTCTGCCATAGTGTCCGGAAAGGTCATATAGGTATAACGGATATAAATTTTTTATAAGATACGCTTCACTTTTATCTGTTAATCGAACATCAATATTCATCGGTTTCTCCTTTTATGGATCTATTTGTCTATGCTGTAATTGTAATAAGGACAGACAAACGAACATAGATAATAAACGATTATAAAACGTTCTTTATATAAAAAGTCACATCAGATGTAATCCAATGTGACAGATGATAACTATTTTTTTGAGTAAACAATTTTTTTAATACTATCGTGAGAAAGAAAATATTGATTTGAAAGCTGATCGATCGTTACCCCGATCGAAAATAGTTGTCGGATTTCCTTGTTTCGATAGTCCAAGAAATCTTTTGAACCCGAAACCTCTCCCCACTTTTTTTTGTGCTCTCTTTAAAATAGGGATATAAACCATCTTGCCATTTGCATACTTCTGAATTTCCCGTAACAGTTCTTTTGGAAAGATACTTTTTGCATTCACATATTTCACGTTTGCTCCGCTCCTTAAAATAAAATATTCAAGGCAGCAAAGTCATAACTATAAACGTTAAGGCGGTTCGCAATTTTCAGCCCTACACAAACAACCACCGTTGTTCATAGTGCAAACTTTGCATAGAGCGGATCTTGAACTTTCCCTTATTTATTGCCATAACATATTCCCCTTTCGATCGTAGTAAGCGTTTGTCATTCGAAGACGTAAGACGAAATTCATCTCCTCCGTAAGCCGTAATCTATTAGAACATAAGACAGATTACCCTATTGTATCAGACAATTCAGTTCAATAATGATTTTCTATAGCCTATCAGCACAATTTTTTCGAACAAACCCGTAATTTAACATTTACGAAATATAAAATAACGTGGTAAAATATCTTGAATTTAATTCCAAAAGGAAGTGGAAACCTTACAAGAAGACCGTTATTTCAAGTAATCTATTGCCCACAAACGTTTTTGATTTGAAAATTAAACAGTTTAAGAGGTGTTCGAAGTTGATAACGGATCATAAAGAGCAAACGATTTTTCATCACGTCGGAAGTAAAATTGTGACGGATCGAGAAATAGCCATCGTCGCTAGATTAGAGGAGCCACTGGTCGTCGTGTTAGGAAATGTTTTAAGTGATGAAGAATGCAATGAACTGATTAACATGTCTACAGATAAAATGAAACGTTCAAAAATTGGAACGACACGCGTAGAAAACGAGCTAAGAACGAGTAGCAGTATGTTTATTGAAGAAAGTGAAAACGACATCGTAGCAAGGGTTGAAAAAAGAGTCTCAACGATTATGAATATACCTATTGAACATGCGGAGGGTCTTCAAATCCTTCGGTATACGCCTGGTCAACAGTATAAACCGCATTATGATTTCTTTTCAGCAACAAGCAAAGTGACAAATAACCGAATTAGCACGCTCGTTATGTACTTGAATGATGTAGAAGAAGGTGGAGAAACCTTTTTCCCTAAACTGAATTTTTCAGTATCACCTAAAAAAGGGATGGCAGTTTACTTTGAGTACTTCTATAACGATCAAACGTTGAATGAGTTAACTTTACATGGTGGCGCACCAGTAATTATCGGAGAAAAGTGGGTCGCTACGCAATGGATGAGAAAACAAAGAGTAAGGGATTAGGCTTAAGGTTAGATTAATTATAAAACATCAATTCCTACTAAGGAGTTGATGTTTTTTTGACTCTTCCTCTTGAAATACCTATAGAAAATAAGCTTTCCATCATGAACATGAGTAGTATAGAGGACTGCAGAAGCGTAGTTGATTGAAAGAGCGTTATAAATCTTATCGAGAATTCTTTCTGGCAGTGTAGGCAGCATTGCCGCCCTATTGATGTAGAAAAAGTATTTTGCCAACACACTATTAGCTCCATTAGCCCTTGTGTAGTAAAAGAAAACAACCATTGGCACGAATTCCGTTTCAATGGCTGTTTTGATGTGTAAAATTTTTAAGATGAGTATCGAATTCCTTATAATCCATTAATGAGCGATTTATCCACCATCGACTACAAATGTATGACCTGCTCTAAAGGTAGCTCCAGGTGAAGATATAAATACTACCATTTCCGTAATTTCCTCAGGTTTCGCAGGGCGATCCATTGAAATATTACCAACAACTGTCTTACGGAACTCTGGATCATCCATCCTTTAGTTATTGGGGTTTCGACCAGACAAGGAGCAATTGCATTTACACGAATTCCTTTTGCTGCGTATTCAATTCCCGCTACTTTCGTTAAACCAACAACTCCATGTTTCGCCACAACATAAAGTTCGTAATAGTAGAGGTCTTTCGCTTTTTAATTCCGATCTGTCAAACCTCTCATTGCCTGTCTTGCAGCTCGTTGAATTGGATCCCAGCTGCCATTAAAAGGGGGAGCATAACTTAAGTCGAGATCCTCAAGGTCAAAGATTGTCATTTCATTGAAGAGAGCAGTGCCCAATACGTCCACTCGTTTATCGACACCTTTTTCCCCGATGACTTGTCCACCGAGCAAACGAAAATTGTCACTTCTATAAGTGAGCTTAATATGAAGTGGACGAGATCCCGGATAATAATCGGCAATGTCCTTCGCCTCAATCTTTACAACGTCATAGGGGATGTTCAATTGTTTTGCTTCCCATTCTGATAAGCCGGTCTTTCCCAATGACAAATCCATGAACTTTAGTATAGAGGAACCGGTTATTCCTTTAAACATTCTCTGTTGCCCTGCCATATTCAGCCCTGCAATACGTCCCTGTTTATTGGCCGTAGTCCCAAGTGGAATATAGTCATCCTGCTCTTTAACCATATGATAGTGAAGTGTACAATCTCCAGCCGCATAAATGTCCCTCACATTCGTTTCCATGTAACGATTCGTTTGAATAGCACCTCTTATCCCTGTAGTAATTCCAGTCCCTTGTATAAAAGATGTATTCGGCTTAATACCGGCAGAAATTAATACGAGGTCAGTGCTATACAGATTTTGATCCGTTCGTATCAATTCAACCGACCGATCTCCCTCAATGGCTGTCACATGCTCGTTCAGAATTAATTCAATGCCTTGTTTTTCAGCTTCTTTGTGGATGTATTGCGCCATATCTGCATCGAACATCTTACCAACATACGTTCCACGATGTATTAACCGAACGTTCTTTCCAACGGTTCGGAAGCTTTCCGCCATTTCGAGGCCGATATACCCTCCACCAACAACCGTCACATGTTGTATATCTTCACTAAGATTTTGAATGATTCGTTCAGCGTCTGGAATTGTTTTTAACGTGTGTACACCATTCAGACCGATCCCTTTCCAGTCGGGGATGACAGGGCTCGCACCACTGGCGATTAATAATTTATCGTAAGAAATGCTGAACATCTTCCCGGATTGTAAATCCTGACCCGCAACAGTTTTTGTCTTTGGATCGATGGATTGTACTTCGTGATAAGCCCGCGCGTCGATGCCTAATTTATTTCGGAACGTATCAACGCTTCTCGCAATGAGATCATCCGTTGAAGGAATCAAACCGTTGATCGTATACGGAAGTCCGCACTGTCCATACGAATAAATTCCACCCTTTTCTAATGTAACAACTTTTGCTTCCCGATCATGTTTAATAATTTGCATAGCAGCACTCATCCCTGCTGCATCTCCACCGATGATGACATATTTCATAAAGTACACCCCTCCCTAAGTATAGTCTATATTGTTTTCATCTTATTTAGGACGCTCTATAGCAAAAACCTCCCCGATTTTCGCATAGTTTGCTCCTGCTAATCGACTGACAGCTGCCAAACCTTCCGCATCAATTCTTCCATTTTCATAAAGCTCATTTGCGACATGGAATTGAACGACTTTACCAATGAGTAGATCACAGCCGGGCTGCTCTTTATCGCCCAATTGCAAGGAATGCTCTAAAATGCACTCCATTCGAATTTTGGCTTGTTTTACTCCCGGAACTGAAATTTTCGTACTATTTACGAGAGTGAATTGCGCCACCTCCACTTCACTTTCATTTGGCGGCAGGCTTACAGCTGTTTGATTCACCATTTCCACGTTGTCTTCATCTACAATATGAACGACAAATTCTTGTTTCTTTATACTATTTCGAGCCGTATCCTTCTGTTTTCCTCCCGAACGTTGAATCGCTAAAGAAATCATTGGAGGATTGGAAGAGACAATATTAAAATAACTAAACGGAGCGCCATTTAAAACACCATCTTCAGACAATGACGTCACGAATGCAATAGGTCTTGGAATAATGCTTCCAATCAGAAGTTTATAATTCTCCCTTTCCGTATTTCTAAGCGGATCAATGGAAAGCATGGACATCCACCTTTCTTGGTTAATTTCGTTCTTGTACTTTGAATCGGCCTTTTCCACTTTTTCTTTCAGAACATAATTCCCATCACTATCTCATATTGATCCTGATTCAACACTTCCTTTACCACTTATATTGTTGGCAGCCGCATTTCTTTTCGTATTCGAATTCATTATTATTTCTACCTCTATTTGTTTCAAATTAAGATATTCTCATTTCGAGATATTTATTAAAAGATTTATAAGAAAGCATGATTCCTTGAATCATCCTCATATTTAGGTCATCCATCAAACAATACCTCGAATTCGAGATAATTATATAACAGCTACTTCACATTTGCAATGAATTGAATAGACCTTCTATAATTGAACGTCAAAAGAGATTGAAAAATAGTTAATTTTTCAATCTCCTTTTAGTGTGTGCATTGAATCTATTACGATCGGTTACTATGCCTTCCCTATATTCAGGAAACTGCCAACCATCTTTACAGATTCATCTTTTGGGTACCTTTTATATAATTCACTTGCTGATCGAATTGGATCACCGAAAAAATATCTCTCATATTGGGTTTGCCTTGTACCAAATGAACTCATTGTGAGATCCCAAGCTAAACGAAATATTTTTACACGTTCTTCTGCGTTCTTCGTAGCCCCTTTAAGATATTTGTCTAAGTCAATTCTTATAGGGGAATAAAATGCTTTTTCAGTTGGCAATGTGATCATCCCACTTGCTCCAATTAACTGGATGATTTCAATAAAACGTGGATAGATTTTAGGAAAAATGTTACCTGCAACTTGTAATGGAAAGATGTCAGGCCGCATATATCCCCATTGATCGACCTTCGCATTGTTTTCCGCTTTTTCCAATAAGGCTCTCATCGTTTCCAGACCAATGATGATTTCTGACATTTTTTCTTGAATATGCTGATATCCGCTAATATTGATCGTTTCAATCAAAAGCTCAGCAATCCCTAAAACGAACTCTGTTTTGACAATCTGTCTACTTACTACTTGGTGCTTCGCAAAGTGATGGAAGGAGCTCTCAAGTGGAAATTGCTCGGCTACCTCCGCATTGTTATAATAAAAAACTCTCTCCCAAGGCACTAATACGTTATCAAAAACAATAATTGAATCCATCTCTTCGAACCGTGAGCTTAATGGATGATTAAAAGAAGATTCATCGCCAATGAATGTCCCTCGGCAAATGAACTTGATCCCTTTCGTATTCGATGGAATTGAAAAAGCAAAAGCTTCATCTTCATTAAATAAAAACTTCCCAACACTAAAGACTAGCACTTCATCTGTTAAGCCGCCTTGCGTAGCGAGAAGACGGGCTCCTTTAATAATAATTCCTTCTTCATTTCTATCAACTACTTTTGCGGCGATTGGCTCTTCACTGTTTTCAATGTAAGTTGGGGAACGATTTACTTGTGGAGAAATAAAAGTATGTGTCAACGACAAATCATTTTCTCTTACCATTTCATAAAATGCTTGTAAGTGATTCGGAAAACACCTATTTTTATTCTTTAAAAACTCTTTTGAAGAAGCAAAACTTGTTAAAACAGTGTTTAAATAATCTGGACTTCTTCCCATTACACCACCTGAATACCGAGCCCAATGTTCAATCATTTTTCTTCTTCTTGTTAAGTCCTCTTTCGTTTTCGGCTGCAAATAAGAAAGACCAATCGGCTCCCCAGATACTGGAGATTGAAAAGTCATCTCATTTGTGATTTTCGGATCATGCTGCATATCATAAAGTGCAGCTTTTGACTGAATAATCCCCTTAAAGGCTGGATGTTCGGAGATCGGTCCTTCAATTTTTTCACCGTCATACCAAATCTCATTGTTCAGCTGATTCAATCGGCTAATATATTCTTTTCCATTAATCGCGCCCATACTACACTCCCTAATTAAAATGGATTTACTAAGAAGTATTCGTTCATTACGGATTTAATAATTTCAATCGTTTGCTCAGATTCCTAAAATTACTTTATGTGAATAGCCTATGCCAATATTCCTTTATGCGTACCCTTTCATTGCCTACAACCTAATCAAAGGCAAAATAAAAAGCACCTGTGCAGGCAGGTACTTTTCTCAATCTTATTTACGAAACCGGCAGCTCTTCCCGATTAATTTGGCGAGCAATTTTTTCTGTTAAGCGTGTTGTCACTTTTGGCAGCACCATTTTAATAACAGGTGATAACACAGCGCCGGCTAAGCCGCCTGCATTCACTTCAAGCGTCCCCAACATCGTAGTTTTCCCATCTGTTTCTTCAGCAGTGAACTCTCCACTACCTGTAAAGTTGTCTGTAATGCCATTTAATTCGAATCGAATCATAGATGGCTCATGGAATTCCGTAATGTTCAATTCCATTTTCACTGTCTTTTTAAGACCTTTAAAATTCCCTTCGAATGTCCAAACTGACTTATGCTCATCAATTTGTTCATGTTCCTTATAGGCTGGAACCATTGTTGCCCAGTTTTCAATTTGACTCACATAATTCCATACGTTCTCTACGGAGGCTGGAATGATAACAGAATGCGATGCGATTGCCATACATTTTCACTACTTTCTTCTCAAATAATAATGGGACAGCACAACAATCATTCTATCATTATAACTGTTAAAATTCACCTATTGCTGTGGCAAATTAAACTATTAGGCACCTACCAAAAAAGCTGAGCATAGGAAATGAAACAAATAAAACTTTCATGAACTTTCGCTCCTCAATCCATGTATGACAGCATACTTTACATCGACGTAAACAGATCCATTTAACGACCGTCAAAGATGCATACTTCATTCAAAAAATGCAAAATGTGCCCACAAGGCGTATAAACAATCCTTATTTTCATAGAAAAAGCCTATCTTCATTTTTTCAACACTTGATTAGGATATAACATGTAAGGTTGGTTCTATCGCTCCACATAAATAAAAGTGCCCTATTTTCACCTGTTTTTTAGTCTCCCTATAACCCCCTTTATACATAAAGCAAATATATACCCATCATGAAAAAAGCAATTACCGCAATGAATAAACTATAATGATTAGAGGCTTGTCGTATGGATTCTGGCAAGATTTCTTTGATTACAACCATATATATCGTTCCGATTGTCGAGCTAATTAAAAATGCCCATAAGAGATTGTTTTGAATGCCGATCATTTCTCCGATCAACGCACCAAGTGCGACAGGAATTGCAATGACAACAGAGAGAAGAAATAACAGGTAAATGAAGAACGGGGTGAACAGGATCATACCTTCGGGGATATTATGCAGTACTAGTGCCTGTAATAATGCTATGCTAAATTTGCTCTGTTCACTAGCTCCTAATACGACACCTACGGGAAAGTTATGGATCGAAATGATGAGCGCTAAAAATATCCCCATTCTCATACCACGAATTTCACTCGACTTCACAGGCATAGGTTTACTCTCCAATTTTTCATGGAGAAAATGAAAGACGATCACTCCTGCAATGAAACCTACGGCAACAATGATCCAATTTCCCATTTCTATCGCTTCCGGCATTAATTCGAAGCTAATTAACCCTAATATCAATCCGGTACAAATAGCGTAGATTGTGCCAATGCTTCTTTTAAAACCGCTTATGCAACTTGCAACAAGTCCTCCTGCGCTAATTCCAGCAAAGGTTGATAAAAAACCGATAAACCATACATGCGTCAATTAACCATCCTTTAATAGTTTGTCTCTATGTTTATATGGGCATTTACTTTTAATTATGCGGCCCCAATATAGATTCAGTTTTGGATGCTGACGGTTGATTTTACTATGAATGGAAGCGGATAATTGTGGGCAGCTATAGGAGAAATTTGCTTGATGCGATTCAACTTGTATTTTTTCTCTTTTGCAACTTTTAATAGACATCCCGTATCCACTATGAACTTCTGTGTGAATTTTGAATGTGTCAGCGTGGAAATCCAAGTGGATTCAGTGAGCAAATAAAAAGAAGTTGAAACTGATAGCAATTTCAACTGTATCGCGCAAAGTGTGAAAAGAATTAAGTGAAATTATGTTATAATTGTAAAAGTTCTTTAAAAAGTCGAGCAATCTATAGTAACAGAGCTAAACTTTGAAAAAATTTCATAGCAGTAAAATAGATCATCTCACAAAAAATATTCTGTGAAAAAGGGGTAATTAAATGTCTAAAGATTTAGTAATGTTAATAGCGGGAATACTTGTTGCTTGGGTAGTGATCGGTTTGTTTACAAAAAACTTTGACGGTAATTTTTTGATTATATTTTTGCTTGGAGTTTTTTTAGGGTACGGGATTAAAAAGAAAGAGGCAAAGGAATATGCTTCGAAAGCATAGGATTGATTTTTAAAGGGGGCAGATTGTCACCTTTTGTTATTTGCATTGGTTTCTTTTTAAAGGGAATCAGTGCTTTTTATGATTAGTTTGTTTCTTTATCATTTTTTCTCTTCATACTAATGGATAATTTAAACTATCTAAAAGACCTTTATGAACAACGAACGTAGTATCAGAATCGCTAATACTTAAAGGACATGAAACAATGTGTAACTGAAATTAGACAAGGGTTGGAAAAAGAGGTTATTCACTTAAAAAGCCAAGTGCAAAAATTGTATGGTGTGCACTTCATTCTACAAAAAGGGTTTTTCTTTTCCCCTATCCTAATTACTTTTGGAGGGATTCAATGAGGTATCGAATAAATATTAACCCATCAATATATGACAATGAAGTACCAGACTTACGAGAAGTTATAGGGTGGGATAGACGAGATAATGACTATCCCACTCTCTTTAAACGTTGTAACTTCTGGGCAGGTGTTCGGAACCAGGAAGAAAAGCTAATCGGATTTGGATATGTATCGGGTATGGGATTACAACATGGCTATATGGAAGATATTCTTGTGCACCCCCAGTACCAAAACCAAGGAATCGGGGCTAAACTAGTTAAAGAACTATTGAAAGAATCCGAGAAGTTTGGTTTAGAAATTGTCACACTAACTTTTGAGCCTAAACACTCTAACTTTTATAAAACTTGCGGCTTTTTGCCTTGTTCAGGTGGATTGTGGAGGAAAGCATAATACTAACTTTGAGGAAATGTACTCGAAGTATGAGTATCCACATTAGAATCTATTCTTGTTTTTATTTTACTAGATACTGATTTGTGCGGATACTGATGTATCAATTGGCACTTGAAGTATTAATGTAAGCGCGAGACTATAAACCAAAACTTGTTTTCACTGTTATCTCTCCCCCGAAAAACTAATGGTTAATACAGGTATAATTTCATAGAAACCCTTTTGAATTGTATTCATTTGTTAAATTATTTAAGTTAGTCTTAATGGTCACTTTATTAAATTTTTCTTTGTCCAATTGTTATATAATAAAGCGGGAAAATACGATGCTCTAGTTTTTAGACACGGAGGGATCAAACTTGACTAAAAGATATAAAGTTGTTCACTATCTCTTGGTTGCTGCGTTTATGCTCATTTACTTCAAAGTATTTAGCACTGTTTATCGGATTTCTCCATTCGATGTAGGAAGCGGTATCTTTTTGCTTTTTTTATCTTTAGTAATCGTCGCTCTGTCCCTCTTGCTGTCAGTACGAACTGTAAGCAAAATTGCTGAAAGCATCATGGTTAAAAGACACTGATATTGAGTGATCAAAATACAAGTATAGCCAATACAATAAACTAATGATCAATAGCTGTGAATCCGTTGAAGTTATTGAATGACTGTTGGTGAGGTTATACTGTTTTGTTCATCTTATTCAGCAAGAAAGGAGTTGCAAAAATGGAAAGACATTTCTTGTTAACAAAATATGCAAGAACTCATGCAAAGCCGAGTAATAAATGGGCGATTTCTTTGCATGAGTTAGCATTAAAAACAATCGCCTTTTGACCAAAAACTTGGCTTTGCACCTTATTTTCATTAACCAAAAAATAAGGGGCTGGCAAAAGTGAAATATATTAAAGCAACGACTATTTTACCTGAAGAACTTTTAGTTGAGATCCAAAAATATGTTCAAGGTGAAACAATCTATATCCCAAAACAAAAGTGTACGTATGAAAAATGGGGATCTCTTTCAGGCGGAAGAAAGAAAATCGATGAAAGAAACGCTTCTATAAGAGATGGATTTACTAGTGGCAAGTCCATTTGCCAATTAGCTCAAGAATATTTTCTTTCAACCGAAACAATTAAAAAAATCGTTTATTCGAGAAAATAGACAATTTACACTGGTTTCTTTTTAAAGAGATCAGTGCTTTTTTATGGTGAGTTTGTTTCCGAATCATTGTTTCTATTTATCCTTGCTATTGGATAATTTAAACTATTTAAAAGACCTTTAAGAAGGCTAAGAAAATTCAATGAGATTACGACTTGTAATTTGATCATATGCATTTTATCGGTCTATTTTGTTTGAACCATTTGCTCAAGCAAGACCATTTCATCGTTTTAAAAGTACAACATTCATTAAGCCTTATAGGCAAAAAAGGAGAGAATTTTTGATGAACAATCAATCAGATACATTTCCGATATTAGAAACGAATCGAGTAATATTAAGACGGATTGAAAAAGACGATGCCCCTGATATTTTTAAGTACCTATCCGATGATGAAGTGATGAAACATTATGGTACGAAACCATTTCAAACCGTCGATGAAGCGATAAAAGCAATTTCAAGGTATGAATCCTTGTTCCATGAAAAAAGAGGGATTAGATGGGGAATTACATTAAAAGGAGATCATCAAGTTATCGGAAGCTGTGTTTTTTATAATATGGTTTCTGAACATTTCAGAGCTGATATTGGGTTTGTGTTAAGCAAAGATTTTTGGGGGCAAGGAATTGCTCAAGAAGCAGTAAAAGCTGTCATCAAATATGGCTTCGAGCATTTGAACATAAATAGGATCGAAGCAGTCATTGAACCACCTAATATTGCATCGCAAAAATTGGTTGAAAAACTTGGTTTTCTTAAAGAAGGGTTACTAAGAAGTTACGAATACTTTGATGGGAAATTTGATGATTTATACATGTATTCCTTGTTAAAGTCCGACTTTCCCTCCGATGAATCGAAAATTTAGTAGAGAAAAGGTGAATACAATGTCTTATAACTATTGGCAAGGCAAAAAAATTCGATTACGGGCACTTGAAGAAAAAGACGCCTCTTTTTTTCAAACCTATGATGATGAAATAATGAGACGTTTAGATGAAATTCAACTGCCCGAAACGAGTGAGCAAATCATAGAATGGATACAAAAAGAACAAAACCCCAAAACCGAAGACCAGTTTTTTTGGATTGCAGAAGATGTAGATGGCAATGTTATAGGTGAGATTAGTACTTCCCAATGCAAGAGACGACATGGAACGTTCAAGTATGGAATTGCTCTATCCAGAAACTATCAGGGGAAAGGGTATGCCAAAGAAATGATCTTGCTTGTGTTGCGATACTTTTTCATGGAACTACGATACCAAAAGGTAACACCTCATGTGTATGCTTTCAACGAACCATCGATTAAACTTCATGAACGAATGGGTTTTGTACGTGAGGGACAATTAAGAAATATGGTGTATACGAATGGACAATACTATGATGCGATTTTTTTTGGAATGACAAAGCAAGAATACGAAAGCTTATACGGGGATTATTTTGATTAAGGATAAAGCCCACGAATGGAACGAACATTAGTGATCGCTATCCTCTTGCGGATCTATTTCGACAGCGCGGACATTACCGCTGCCTTGTTCATGTAACTGATTTGCTGGCATAAAAAGAAGCACGCCCTCCCCATTCAGAGAGAACATGCTTCTTTTGTTACTTTTTATCATTCGCTTAATTCTACATTTGCATCTTTTGTGTAGTTATACTGAGATGGATCGACAGGGGTGTATCCTTTTGGCGTATAAAACCTCAATAAGTCGCCATTTACGACTTTATCAGAAAGCCCCAATTTCTCATCCACTTCTTTTTTCATTTCTTCAGCGCGCTCCAAGTGTCGATCGTCGAGCGGCAAGCCTGTTTGACTATCATAGAACTTCTCGTTGATGGAATCAATTGTCGGACTGACGAAATCACCGTTTCTGAATGGCACAATTTCATTATGCTCTTCCGAGAATAAATCGGAACCAAATTGAATAAAGTCTTTCGTATCAATTCCAAGCAAATGCAATAACGTCGGAAGAAGGTCTGTCTGGCCGCCATACGTATGGTTGATGCCGCCTTTCATTCCGGGGACATGTATGAATAATGGGACGCGTTGCAAGTTCGCACTTTCATAAGGTGTAATGTCTTTCCCTATGATTTTGCTCATTGCTTTTTTATGGTTGTCTGAAATACCATAATGGTCACCATACAGCACAATGACTGAGTTATCATATAAACCCATTTCTTTTAATCGAGTGAAGACTGTTTGAATCGTCTCGTCCGTATAACGCGCCGTTTGGAAATAATCATCCACACTAGCGTCTCCAGTCTCTGCTTTATCAATTGTCACTAGGTCTTGATTCATCGCATACGGATAGTGGTTTGCAACCGTAATGAATTTCGCATAGAAAGGCTGCGGCAATGAAGCTAGCATGCTTTCAGATTGCTCATAGAACGGTTTGTCCAACAGTCCGTATTCGGCCATGTCGATCGGGTCACTCGTATCATAATAATTTGCATCGAAGAAATGATCGTACCCAAACGCTTTGTAGATCGTATTCCGATTCCAGAAGCTGCCGTTATTGCCGTGGAAGACAGCGGATGTATATCCGTGATCCTTTAAAATGCTTGGCGCAGCTTGGTACGTATTTTGCGCTTTCGTAATAAAAGCAGATCCTTGCGGCAGACCGAAAATGGAGTTCTCCAACATGAATTCCGCATCGGACGTTTTGCCTTGGCCTGTTTGGTGGAAGAAGTTATCGAAATACGCTGTATTCTCATCTTTTGTTAATGAATTTAAAAACGGTGTCACTTCTTCCCCGTTCAATTTGTAGTTGATGAGGAAGCTTTGGAATGATTCTAAATGCAAATAGATGACATTCATTCCTTTTGCGATCCCAAAATACTCTTTGTTCGGTTCAGCGTAAGTAGATTGTGTAGAGTTGATTACTTCTGTAATGTCACTACTATCTGCAAGCGCCCGCTGTGATGAGGCCGCTGCTGTTTCCACCGAGTCATAAATCGAGTAATTGTACATCCCTAAATATTTCACAATATAATTCCGATCAAAGCCGCGCGTCAATAGCTGCGGACGGCTCGATTCGGCAAGCCCTAAGTTGACCAACGAAAGGACTAAGGCCCCTACAAGTATCGGGGCTGCTTTTTTAAACCCAATTCGATTTGTCTCTTTTCGTACCTTGCGTGAAAATCGAAGGTACAACATGACGATTACGTCCACAAAGAACAAAATATCATAAGGCTCTAACAAGGAAAGGACACTGCCGCCTAAATCTCCAAAATTTTGCGTTTGGAAAAGGGTAGGCAATGTAATAAAATCACTAAAAAATCGATAATAGACGATATTCGCATATAAAAGAATCGACATGAGCGTGTAAATCATAACAAGGGCAGTATATTTTCTCGTACCTTTAAACAGAAAAGAAATTCCTAAAAACAGCAATGCTGAACCGAGTGGATTGATCAGTAATAGGAATTGTTGAAGTGGTCCTTCTACCCCTAAATCAAATTGTGTAGCCTGAGCAATATATGTTTTCACCCATATCATCAAGACAGCGACTGCATAGATTCCTAAAAAGTTGTGGAAAAGAAAATCTTTCACATTCCGTTGTTTTCTCATGTAATTCACCAACCTTTTACTTCTTAATTCTCTTTATATCTACGGAAAATGTTATTTTAAAATAACTTTAACTCTACGGCTAAAATATAATACTCCTCTTTATCCATTTCGTCAAGTTCGTAGGTTTCAAGGTAAGGCAAATCAAGAGGTATTCATAGTCTTTTAGAACTATTTCAAATTTCTCTTTCTCCAGAGTATCCTTTTTGACCCCTCCCTTCTATATAGAGGGCAAAGGGGGAATGAGCATGACACACTATCTGAAAGAATACGCACGATTTCAAACAATTGAGGAAATGGACGTTGCAGCTGAACAGCATGTGATGATCCACTATGATGAAATGACGAATTCAGATCGCCAAGTTTTAGACGTCATTCGCCGCTACTCCGTTAAATATGGGGCTGCTCATTTGAAACACGGAACGATCGAGGAAGCGATTGGAAAATCCAATGTAACAGTAAGACGGGCAATCCGCAAACTCGTCAACCTACGCATCA
Source organism: Sporosarcina contaminans (assembly GCF_042679045.1). Taxonomy (NCBI): domain Bacteria; kingdom Bacillati; phylum Bacillota; class Bacilli; order Caryophanales; family Caryophanaceae; genus Sporosarcina; species Sporosarcina contaminans. The sequence continues at coordinate 65,882 of NZ_JBHTLT010000042.1, forward strand.
TCGAGAAAATCCATTACATCCGACCGGTCATGAGCGGGCTTGGCGCCAACATTTACAGCATTTTACCTTTCGATGACCAGGGGAAAATGAACGACCGTGACCATGACGACAAACCGTATGAGAACGAGGAAAAAGAGCAGCTTCCGGCAGACGAAGCTACTCTTTCTAAATCTTTATTAAAATCTAAAGATCTTAACTACACGTCTCCTACGGAATCGTCAAAGTACTCCACAAGTCTATTTAGTCGAATGAAAGACTTGCTTGCCGCAACGATCGGAGACACAAAAATGGCCCGTGAATTCTACGGAATTCATAGGGCCCTATCTGGAAGCATGTTGAAGTTTGATATTTACAAAGACGATCTCCACGTATTCGAAGACCTTGCGTATCGTGCTTTAATGATTACTGTGATGGCTACGAAGAAGAAAGCTATCCGTAATTTGCCGGGGTATTACAAAGGCGTTTTGGACAAGTTAGTTGATGAAACGTATTTCAAAGATATGTTTATGCTTTTTGATAAGCCGGTGGAAGGGTTTTATTGTCCGTGAGTTTTTCGCGATGAAAAAACTGTACGCAATTCGATTCACTATCGTCCAGCTTTCTTATCCACTAAATGATTGATATATTTCGTTAAGGGATTGATCATATTGATAGCACAACGTTGCACGGTGCTGATTTTAAAGGTTAGCAGTATAGAATCACTTGCCATTTACTAATCTTTTACTAGGCTAGTCCCAAATGTTCACGCAACGTGTGGCCTTCATATTTGTTTTTGAAAAGACCTCTCTTTTGCAGCTCGGGTACTATAAATTCAACAAAGTCCTCTAAGCTACCGGGCAATGTGGGAGGCATAAGATTAAAACCATCGGCTACCCCTGCTTCAAACCAAAGCTCCATCTGATCGACAATCTCTTCAGGCGTGCCGATGAGTGTGAAATGTCCTCCTCCAGCATTTAGATACCCCAATAGCTCCCTTACTGTTGGGTTTGTATCCTGAAGTATTTCTAATATCGTCTCATATCGGCCGACCGGTCCAGTAAATTCCTCCACAGGCGGCAATGGTGGAACCTTTTCATCAAGTGCCCAATTGGAGCAGTCTTGTCGAACAAAAATGCTCAGCTGTTTTAAAGCCGTTTCAATAGGTAATTGTTCGTCTAATGCCGCTTTCTTAGCGAAAGCCTCTTCACGACTCTTACCGACATAAGTTACTAAGCCTGGGAACACTTTAATATGTTTGTCGCTATTCTCGCTTTGTTTCACTTGCTCATTGATTTTTTCTCGAAATCTTTTTGCTTGCTTGAAGTTCCACGACACTGAGTAAACAGCATCGGCATGCTTTGCGGCTAATGCAATACCTTGTTTGGACGCCCCTGCCTGCATTGCGACCGGTTTACCTTGTGGACTTTTCGGCGTAGTGGACGGTCCACGCACCTTAAAATAGGTACCTTCATGATGAAATGGCGATATATTTGAAGGATCGATCAACTTTTTCTCTTCACGTTGATGCAGAAACGCTTTACTGTCCCAGGAAAGAAACAACTGATTCATTAACGTTGCAAATTCATCTGCTTTTTCATAGCGATCATCATGAGATGGTAGCTTATCCATACTATGATTCTGCGCTTCAACATCAGTCATTGAAGTAACAAGATTCCAACCAACACGACCTTTTGTTATATGGTCTAAACTCAAAAGCTGCCGTGAAGCCGTAAATGGATTGGAAAAAGTACTTGAGATCGTTGGAACTAACCCTACATGCTCTGTCACTTGGGATATGGCTGTTAAATTGATCAGTGGATCAAACCAAAACGCCGGCATATCACTGGTTTCTTTGCCTACAAATGATTGATTATCTGCAAAGAATACGACGTCAAGCAAGCCCCTTTCCGCCAACTTAGCCAAGTTCTGATAATAGGTAATATCACCAATCCGTTCAACACTTGAATCAGGCATTAGCCAAGCAGCTTGGTGGTGTCCGCAGCCATACAGCAAAACACCTAAGTTTAAATGTTTTCCTTTCATTTCAGCCATTTTTCACACCCCCATTTGTCAGTTCATTGTTAAACCGCCATCGACGGTAAAATTCTGACCTGTAATGCCGCTTGCATGTTCTGAAGCCAAATAAGCGACCATATTCGCAACGTCTTGAGGTGTGGTGACTTTCTTCAACGGCGTTGAGTTGGCAATTAAATCGAATACTTCCGGCGTTGTAACAGCACTGGCGTTAGTTGTTTTCAATAAGCCCCCTGAAACGACATTCGCCTTTATGCCATACGCCCCTAATTCGGCAGCTATATTACGTGTAAAACCGATTAAACCTGCTTTCGCTGTCGTATATTCATGATAAGGTACGACAGGATTTTGAAATAAATTTGTCCCTATACTAATAATACTTCCATTTTGTCGTTCAATAAATTGAGGGACGACACTTTGAATTACGTTAAATGCCGCTTTTAACGTACCATCTAATTGTCTTTGATAATCATCCCAAGATAATTCTGCGAAAGGTTTCTGCTTGATTGGATCAAATTTAAAATCGATCAATGCATTATTCACCACAACATCAATTTGCCCAAAATAGTCAGTTGCCTCTTCTACCATACGATCCACTTCTGTACGATTGGTGACATCCGCTTGAATGGCAATCGCATGCTCCTTTCCAATCTCGGAAACAATTTTGTCGGCTGCCTCTTTGCTCTTATTGTAATTGACGACTACCCGAAATCCTTGGTTTGCCAATGTCCTTACGATCGTTGCCCCTAACCCTTGACTACTTCCTGTTACCAATACGACTTTACTCATCCCAACCACTCCTGTACGTATATTATTTGAAACGGTAAATGGCAGCTAAAAATAAAAAACGCAACCTTCCAAAAGGAAAGTTGCGTAACACTATGATGACATACCAAAAAGAAGACAGAGTCATCCCTCTTCGTATATCCAAGAGTTTACACTTTCCTACGCTAGTTTCAGCTAGATCAGGTTCAAAGGGTTTGAGTCACTACTCATCTCAGTTAAATAACACCCCTAGTGCATACTATTTAGTTTTTAAGAGTTTTTAGATCATGCGGCCATTTATAGTATTTCTATTAGTCTGTACTTTAAACCATAGCACATTGTATGATCTATTACAACTTGGCCATTTATTTCCTTGGGTCCATAGTCAAAAAATATAAGATCAACTTTGATTGCTTTTTTCAATAAACATGTGGAAGATCAGATTTGCAACTACAAGAATGATATTCAATCCACAAAGAACTGGACATTCACGGAAAGACGATCTATTCATCTACCCGCTTGGGCATTGGCCCACAATCTACTGAAAGTAGCTGGCATCCACGTGCTACTTTCAGTTTTAAAAGGGAATAATACAAGAACAGGTGGGGAAAAACGAATTGTTTTCCTCACCTGTTCTATTTCAGGAACATATTGGACAGCCCCTATTATAATTATTGACTATATCCTTCAAATTAATTATTTATCCAGAAACTTATAGATAAGGATAGACTTACTCTATTACTTGTTCCGGCCAACCGATTTTTTGCTGATAAATCAAAACATCCCGTTAGTATTCCTCAATCTTTATTTTTATTTTCGTTTTTATTTCTTCTTCACTATCTGTTGCTGTTTCTGTTTCAGAAACATTCTTAATAGACTCTTCAACTATTTGCTGAATCAATGTATTATCAATTTTGGCATCCTTTGGAAAACCTACTGAAACTGTTAATTCGTTAATACTCCCACCAACCATTATTGCTAGTGAATCACTTTCAAGTTCCGTCTCCTTTGTAATAGATTCATTTGTTTCATTTTGTAATTCAGATAAGAAATTTGATATTCCATCATCCCCACCGTTTTCTTGGGAAATTACTACTTCTTGCTCGCTTTCTAATACCTCGGTTGTATTACACGCGACTAACAAAATTAAACTAAATAAAATCCCTGCAATGATAGCTTTTTTCCTCACTTCTCAATTCTCCTCTCAAAAATAAAGTGCAAATTTCACAACAATTCTCCATGCATAAGTTTAACGATATCTATTGGAAATAGTTTCAATTTAAACATATTTTTGTTCAGCTAACTGGGCCGTTTGCAGAACGGACGCAAATTGCTTAACCGCAACGGCTTCCCAATATGATTACTGAAATAAACCAATCATCCAAACTGTCAAGTACATAGGAACTGCAACAATTATCGCCCCTGCAACTAAGTAGCTAATTGCCCATATAAAAAACTTTAAAATATCATATATAGCACCTGCTAAGTCATCAACAAATCCCAACTTTAGCCCCCCTCTACCCACAACATATTTGATAATCCCTCTTTAACAGTATTTCCCTTTAGAAAATAATACATAGCCCATTCAGCGATGTTCCACTTTTGCTATCTGGCCGTTTGGTGAATATCATTATATATCTTAGCACAATGAGATCTGATCCAGCGGAAATATTCAGTAATTTTTTTAAATATATACATCGGAATTTGTCGGGGAGGCAGTAATCTCGGAAGGTTTATCTCGAAGAATTTTTACTCCTCAGAGCTGATTGATCTAATAGTTGTCTTTTCTGTTAATTTATAAAAAAAAACGATAAGATGTCTTAGCGTTTTATGTGTGTGTCCTACTTATGCGCAGTTCATTCGAAAACGTCCTGAAACTAAAGGAATGGCAATAGCAAGGGTATGAGACAATTCTCGTTTAATCAAACAATGCACTAAGAACTGGTAAAAAAACAAAATTTTTCTCCTTGGGCTCATGAGGAGTTGAAACATGAATCAAGTTCCACTTTACATTATTAAGGGTAAAGTTTTACAACTAATTAATGTCAATTAAATTTATACTTTGATGAATCGAATACTAAATCTATCAAGCTATCAAAAAGCTTTAGTTGTGAAGGATTATCCCAATCTTCCTCAAACTCAGCCATTAGCCACATTACTTCATCTAAAAATACGTGTTCTATGGATTTTTGCCAATAACTCTTTTCTAAATCAGTTAAACTGACCGATTCTTTATACCCAGACAGGAAAAGTTCCCATTGATTCGGTGTAAATATCTTATCTGGTGCAGTTGATAATTCATTATGAAACAAAAGTAAAACTAACGCTAAATCAAATATTCGAGGAATCCATTTAGCATTATCTGGGTCAATTAAATAAGGTTTCGGAGAATAAATTAAATTATTAGCTTTATAATCGTGTGGTGTTGCGACATTTGGCAACCCAACATTTTTTAGCTCTTCTTGTTGGGTAACGATTTGTAACAGTTTTTCTTTTAATAGAATGCCATCAGTTCTATGATTAACTTTTTTTGCAAACTCTTCGATTGCTTGAACACTTTCTTCAATTTCTTCATTGTTAAAATCATAAACATCATATTCTTCCAACTCATATTTATTATCTTCAAGAGATAGTTGATGTATTTGTCCCAGCAGTTTACCTGCATCAAATATTTGATTATCAGTTCCTCTATAAGTTGTTCCTTCAATAAAAGGATAGACAACATATGTTTCCTCTCCAATATCTTGTGGATTGTCCATTTGAATATCCACAGGGGTGACTACTTTAATACCATTATTCTTTAGATATGTAGTATAATTTACTAATTTTCTTGCTTCCTCTATCGGATTTTGTGTCCTTTTAACAATTAACTCTTTCCCTTTATCAGTTATTCGATATACAGGTGAAAAAGGATAAATACTTTTAGGCTCTTTGTCTATTTGAAAGCCAAACCTTTTTAACACATCAATTCCATTCATATTTATACCTCCAAAAGATAATTCGTTTAAAATTATAAAGTTACAGATGACTACAAAAGCTTTTGATTAAATTCCTTACTAATTCCCTCGTTTTTTCACAAACCTGCTCCGTTTAAGTACATTTCTTCATAACCCCTTATTCCCCTTCATTTTAATATATATTCTAAATATTCATATAAATATTTCTCATTACTACTATATTCCTTCACACATGTCAGTGCGCAATACTTATCGAATCCAATTGTTTCAGGTTCGTTTTTCTTATTTATAGGCAATAACAGACTGCATATGTCATGAACGATGTGCAGTTTTGGTTATATACGAAGTCGTATCCAGACACCAGTCGCGACCAATAGGAAGCTGTTTATGAAAACATCATCGCATTTGGCGGGGAATTCGGCCAAGGTGGATATGCGCCTTCCTTTAAAACGATTGGCTTGATATTCGCATGAAGGAAGGGCGGATTGTACGGGAACATGGGATGATTCGGTTTACTGATTCATATGCGGAGGAAGTAGTGGTTACGTTACAAGAAGCCTGATTGCAGATTAGGATCATGTCTTATTGTGAATAGAACTCGCTTTCATAGCGGGCTCTATCTTTTTAATAACAGTTGGGTTCCAATCCTTCATTCAGGTTAACTGCAACGCCTATCTGCGTCCCCTCTTCAGCTCGCCCATCACTCTAACTTAAATACTGATTCCCCTTATTCGGTTTCAACCAAAACAAGGTTGATTCCATTGTGAAGGACTGTGACTTTGGAAGTAAATGCTGATAAAGTTTATCCTGTTATAGATTCATATCCTACAACTTCGAGTTCACGCAAAAAACCGGCTCTAATCATTTTTCATTAATGATCAGAACCGGTTTATCGTTTTTCTTTGCGACGAAGCTTCTTAACTCCAGACAAAGGTAGCCTAACCACTACCTCATAAATGCATCGAAATCATGTTGATCATTACACGAGACCAACTTCTCAATATCCTTTTTCCATTTTGCTTTATTCTTCCTGAATCCACTTCTTAAACCGGTTAAGGCCATTTTCTATTTCTTTTTCCATCTCTTTTTGCCGTTTCTTCATTTCTTTCTTTATCTTTTCTTTCTCTCTTTCCTTCTTGTCTTTCTTCTCTTGTGTTTTGCAAGATAAAAGTGCAGAAGAATGCAATGAAAAATACATAAGCTTGCCAGCCTTCATCTGAGTATTCATTTATGTCTAGAAAGTGCGTTTGTTACCC